>NZ_CP087132.1:2400000-2700000 GCF_020911885.1 Flavobacterium acetivorans | reverse complement strand
CTTATAATTTGAGAATTCTTAGCTAATCGATACAAAGTGATTTTAATTGAAGTCACCTTTGGATCCAAAGCTGCCTCTCTCAGAAATCTGGTGAGATAGGAAAATGATTGGTAAGGTGCATTCAATAAATAATCTTTTTCACTTATTTTTTCTAAAAGGCTTCCTTCTAGACTTAAGCCTGGAATGGGCAAAGGATCATTGGTTTTATACAACAAATCAAATCTACCTAAATTTGGAAAATCCATATAATCTCTTCTGTTGTGATATCTTCCTCCAGGGATGATACTATCTGTAGAAACGATTTTCATTTTGTCAAGAAAAAAGGCAAGAGTATCTTCTTCAATCAATTCATCATATATAAAACGAACAGGCTCCCCTATTCTTCTATCTTTTACGCTGGTAGAAATTTTCTCTAGCATACTTTTACTCAAGTCACTGTCAATTTCTAATTGGGCGTCCCGACTAATTTTAATCATGTGGGCAGAAACGCTTTCATAATCAAAAATATTAAAGATGCTTTTCAAATTGCGTCGGATTACATCGTCGATTAAAATAACATATTGCTTTTCATTCTTTGAAGGCAAAACAATAAAACGGTTCATCGTTTTTGGAATTTCTATAATAGCATAGCGTACTTCGGAATCTTTTTTCATCACTAATTTTACCGCTAGATAACCTACGTTGTCTTTAAGTAAAGGGAATTCGGCTAAATCATTCAAAATAATCGTTACCAGCTCCGGACTTAGTTTTTGAATAAAGAAATCTTTTAAAAAGATTTCCTGTTCTTCTGAAATTTCATTTTCATTGATAATGAAAATATTTTCCGCTTCCAGTTCCGTTTCGATTCTTTTTAATATTCTTAAACTCTCGGATTGGTGTTCAATCACGATTTCAGTAATTTCTTTTACTAATTGTTGGGCTGATATTCCTCCCAAAATTTTCTCACCTGATTTACCTGACAAACTCAGCCTTCTAATGGCGGCAAAGCGAACTCTAAAAAACTCATCTAAATTATTGGAAAAAATTCCTAAGAAACGTAATCTATCTAAAAGTGGTACTGAATCATCTGCGGCTTCCTGAAGTACTCTGGCGTTAAATGCTAACCAACTTTTTTCTCTATCTATATATTTTTTATTTGACACTATTCTGTTAATTTTAAATCTTTTGGTATTAGTATTTTTTTTGTTTTGCCTCTATTAATTTTAGCCCAATCATTTGTATTAAACTCTAAAAAAACAAATCCAGATGTAGGAACATTATCTATAAAAACATCCCCAAATTTATTGACAAAATTTGTAATTGCGGCATTATGTCCAAAAAGAATCACACTATCAAATTCATTTTTACATGATTTAATTGTTTTCTCTAATTGGTTTTCATCAAAAGTATAAAGCTCTTTCATATAAACAATACTTTCTATGGGATATAAGATATTTTGTGCAAAAATCAGCGCCGTATCCGAAGCTCTTTTGGCGATACTACTCCAAATAACATATGTTTTAGGAATAAAATCTAAAATATTTGAAGAAACTAAGTGGGCATCTTTCATTCCTCTTTGATCTAAAGGTCTGTCAATATCTTTTAAAGGAGTATCCCAATTTGATTTTGCATGTCTTATTAAAATTAGATTTTTCATGGGAACTCTTTTTAAAAGTAAATATTTAAACAAAAGGGAAATATTGCTACAATTTACAAAAGAATTACTAAACATTTACCTTTTTTTGAACTGAGCTTTATTTTTTTTTTGATTACTTTCCACAATGCTATTTACTGAAAAAAAAAAAATCTATTTTAAAAATCCATTCAAAATTTACACCTCCCACCCTTTTCTTTAAGAAAATTTCCTAACTGATTTTTTTTTTTAAGCAATAAACTCTAAAAAAAATCTGGCATAACAGAAAAACAACACGCTTACAAAGAAAATATTAAAAGTTTACATAAAAAACCAAACAAAATTAAACAATAATCATTTTTACCCTAATTAACAGAACATATTATACTTTTTTACGATTATTAATGGATAAAATCTATTTAAAAACACAATTCATTCGTTTATATTAACTCACTACCTGCAAAAAAAGCTCAAATAGCACCCTTTTTTAAATTTAATTAGTAAGAAAAGTACTTTCGTCGAGTATTTCGGTTATTTATAGAGAATAAATATCATTTTATTTTTTTATAACTAGTTTAGTTCCATAATCTTACAATTAAGCAAATAATTTATAATATTTTATTAAAATTTTAGCTATAAGATCATTTATCAACATAATAAAACACTAAAACTCTTTTGATGATTTCTAAAATTGATGTTATCCTATAGAAGACCCTTAATTTATCAATAAAATTAGTTACAAACAACCTATTAAAAATTGATTGTATGAAAACAAAAATTACCCCAAACAAGAAAATAAGCTTTCAACCTATTTTTTTTATTTTGAGCTTTTTATTCAGCGTATTAGATAGCTTATCGAAGATTTTCCCTCTATCTAATTTAGATAAATCTAATACTTATATACACTCTGTCTGTCTTGTAAAAGATGCCACAACAATAACTTTTGATCGAAAATTAGATCAAACCTCATATTAAGGAATTCATTACTCGTTTATTTAAATAATAAATATTATGAAAAAAATTACTTTTATTCGATTTTTAGCTTTTTTAATATTGTTGTTTTCAACAACAATAAGTTATTCTCAGGTTGTTTACCCTATGACCTCTTTACTTACGGAAAGTGTTTGCCCAGTTAGTACAAATTGTGGAGCGCAATCAATGATTACAAAGGGTGCCTTTATTGGAAATGGAAATGGAAGTAAAATTCTAAATTGTATTTCAGATCCTAGTTATGCCAACTATGGAATTATAAACCCTAATGATGTATGGATATTTATCGATATGGAAAAGAATGGGAATAAACATGATTTGTTTGTTCAGTTTAACATATTTGTTAATGATCTACCAACCAATTCTGGCAACATATACACTGCTTTTTATGATTCAACTGGAGGTCTTGAGACAGGATATTATAAAGCTATTAAAATAAATTATAATTGTGGTGACAAATTTGAATTAAAAAACATATTTGTATCCTGGAATTCAAATGATAATTCAACACCTCAATGTAATGGAACGGGTTATTCACAATGTTATGCTGATGTTCCAAACATTACCGTAGATGCTCCATTAAAAACTGATTTTACATATACTCGTAATTGCAATAATATTATTGTTACAACAGATATTACTGGAGGAAAATTATATCAAACTGGTGGTTTAACACCAATTCAGTCTCCTTATTCAATTAAAATAAATTATGGTGATGGCACAGGAGACATTATAGTTGCTCCAAGTCCAGATCTTTATGATGATCCAAACGAAAAATTTATTAATTATGTGTTTGCATCTCATTCTTTCCCGGTTAATAATACTGTAAACCCAATTAATTATACCATTACCTTAACAGCCACAGATACAGCTACGCCAACTCCAGCCAGTAGTGTTAAGACCTCTACCGTTACTATATATCCTCAATTAACTGGCTTAACTTTAACACCTTTGCCTACTTCGTGTAACGGATCGTTAGGAAGCATAACAGCCAGTGGTGTAACTGGAGGCTATGGAAGTTATACTTATAGCATTAATGCAGGTACCAATTATCAGGCAGATGCTACTTTCAATAATTTACCAAGTGGAACCTATACAGTGATTGCTAAAGATGGTAATGGTTGTACAATTAGTACTTCAACTTCAGTTGTTGTTTCAACTGGTCCTACAGCATCCATATCTTCACAAACAAATATAGATTGTTTTGGAAATAGTAACGGTAGCGTGACTGTAGCCGGAGCTAACGGAACTGCTCCCTACACCTATGCTAAAGACGGAATTACTTTCGGCTCAAGCGGAACTTTCGGTAGTCTTACAGCAGGTTCTTATACCATTACAGTTAAAGATGCTAATGGCTGTACCAAAACCCAAGCGGTAACTATTACTGAGCCTGCTGCTGCCTTAACAGCCACTGTTGCTAAAACAAATGTGACTTGTAATGGCGCTAATGATGGAACCATTACCATAACTGCTCCAACTGGTGGTTATGGAACTTATGAATACCGATTGGATACTGGTGCTTGGCAAACTAGCGGGAACTTCTCCGCTCTGGCCAATGCTACTTATAGCGTACAGATTCGCGATGCAGCAAATCCTACTTGTATAATTGTATTGGGCGACCAAATCATCACGCAGCCAGATGCCTTAACAGCCACTATTGCTAAAACAAATGTGACTTGTAATGGCGCTAATGATGGAACCATTACCATAACTGCTCCAACTGGTGGTTATGGAACTTATGAATACCGATTGGATGCTGGTGCTTGGCAAACTAGCGGAAACTTCTCCGCTCTGGCCAATGCTACTTATAGCGTACAGATTCGCGATGCAGCAAATCCTACTTGTATAATTGTATTGGGCGACCAAATCATCACGCAGCCAGATGCCTTAACAGCCACTATTGCTAAAACAAATGTGACTTGTAATGGCGCTAATGATGGAACCATCACCGTAACTGCTCCAACTGGTGGTTATGGAACTTATGAATACCGATTGGATGCTGGTGCTTGGCAAACTAGCGGGAACTTCTCCGCTTTGGCCAATGCTACTTATAGCGTACAGATTCGCGATGCAGCAAATCCTACTTGTATAATTGTATTGGGCGACCAAATCATCACGCAGCCAGATGCCTTAACAGCCACTGTTGCTAAAACCAACGTGACTTGTAATGGCGCCAATGATGGAACCATTAGCGTGACTGCTCCAACTGGTGGTTATGGAACTTATGAATACCGATTGGATACTGGTGCTTGGCAAACTAGCGGGAGCTTCTCCGCTTTGGCCAATGCTACTTATAGCGTACAGATTCGCGATGCAGCAAATCCTACTTGTGTAATTGTATTGGGCGACCAAATCATCACGCAGCCAGATGCCTTAACAGCCACTGTTGCTAAAACCAATGTGACTTGTAATGGCGCTAATAATGGAACCATCACCGTAACTGCTCCAACTGGTGGTTATGGAACTTATGAATACCGATTGGATGCTGGTGCTTGGCAAACTAGCGGAAACTTCACCGCTTTGGCCAATGCTACTTATAGCGTACAGATTCGCGATGCAGCAAATCCTACTTGTGTAATTGTATTGGGCGACCAAATCATCACGCAGCCAGATGCCTTAACAGCCACTGTTGCTAAAACCAATGTGACTTGTAATGGCGCTAATAATGGAACCATCACCATAACTGCTCCAACTGGTGGTTATGGAACTTATGAATACCGATTGGATACTGGTGCTTGGCAAACTAGCGGGAACTTCTCCGCTTTGGCCAATGCTACTTATAGCGTACAGATTCGCGATGCAGCAAATCCTACTTGTATAATTGTATTGGGCGACCAAATCATCACGCAGCCAGATGCCTTAACAGCCACTGTTGCTAAAACAAATGTGACTTGTAATGGCGCTAATGATGGAACCATTACCATAACTGCTCCAACTGGTGGTTATGGAACTTATGAATACCGATTGGATGCTGGTGCTTGGCAAACTAGCGGGAACTTCTCCGCTTTGGCCAATGCTACTTATAGCGTACAGATTCGCGATGCAGCAAATCCTACTTGTATAATTGTATTGGGCGACCAAATCATCACGCAGCCAGATGCCTTAACAGCCACTATTGCTAAAACAAATGTGACTTGTAATGGCGCTAATGATGGAACCATTACCATAACTGCTCCAACTGGTGGTTATGGAACTTATGAATACCGATTGGATACTGGTGCTTGGCAAACTAGCGGGAACTTCTCCGCTCTGGCCAATGCTACTTATAGCGTACAGATTCGCGATGCAGCAAATCCTACTTGTGTAATTGTATTGGGAGACCAAGAAATTACGCAGCCAGATGCCTTAACAGCCACTGTGGCCAAAACCAATGTGACTTGTAATGGCGCTAATAATGGAACCATCACCGTAACTGCTCCAACTGGTGGTTATGGAACTTATGAATACCGATTGGATGCTGGTGCTTGGCAAACTAGCGGAAACTTCTCCGCTCTGGCCAATGCTACTTATAGCGTACAGATTCGCGATGCAGCAAATCCTACTTGTATAATTGTATTGGGCGACCAAATCATTACGCAGCCAGATGCTTTAACAGCCACTGTTGCTAAAACCAATGTGACTTGTAATGGCGCCAATGATGGAACCATTAGCGTGACTGCTCCAACTGGTGGTTATGGAACTTATGAATACCGATTGGATACTGGTGCTTGGCAAACTAGCGGAAACTTCTCCGCTTTGGCCAATGCTACTTATAGCGTACAGATTCGCGATGCAGCAAATCCTACTTGTATAATTGTATTGGGCGACCAAATCATCACGCAGCCAGATGCCTTAACAGCCACTGTTGCTAAAACCAATGTGACTTGTAATGGCGCTAATAATGGAACCATCACCGTAACTGCTCCAACTGGTGGTTATGGAACTTATGAATACCGATTGGATGCTGGTGCTTGGCAAACTAGCGGAAACTTCACCGCTTTGGCCAATGCTACTTATAGCGTACAGATTCGCGATGCAGCAAATCCTACTTGTGTAATTGTATTGGGCGACCAAATCATCACGCAGCCAGATGCCTTAACAGCCACTATTGCTAAAACAAATGTGACTTGTAATGGCGCTAATGATGGAACCATCACCGTAACTGCTCCAACTGGTGGTTATGGAACTTATGAATACCGATTGGATGCTGGTGCTTGGCAAACTAGCGGGAACTTCTCCGCTTTGGCCAATGCTACTTATAGCGTACAGATTCGCGATGCAGCAAATCCTACTTGTATAATTGTATTGGGCGACCAAATCATCACGCAGCCAGATGCCTTAACAGCCACTGTTGCTAAAACCAACGTGACTTGTAATGGCGCCAATGATGGAACCATTAGCGTGACTGCTCCAACTGGTGGTTATGGAACTTATGAATACCGATTGGATACTGGTGCTTGGCAAACTAGCGGGAGCTTCTCCGCTTTGGCCAATGCTACTTATAGCGTACAGATTCGCGATGCAGCAAATCCTACTTGTGTAATTGTATTGGGCGACCAAATCATCACGCAGCCAGATGCCTTAACAGCCACTGTTGCTAAAACCAATGTGACTTGTAATGGCGCTAATAATGGAACCATCACCGTAACTGCTCCAACTGGTGGTTATGGAACTTATGAATACCGATTGGATGCTGGTGCTTGGCAAACTAGCGGAAACTTCACCGCTTTGGCCAATGCTACTTATAGCGTACAGATTCGCGATGCAGCAAATCCTACTTGTGTAATTGTATTGGGCGACCAAATCATCACGCAGCCAGATGCCTTAACAGCCACTGTTGCTAAAACCAATGTGACTTGTAATGGCGCTAATAATGGAACCATCACCATAACTGCTCCAACTGGTGGTTATGGAACTTATGAATACCGATTGGATACTGGTGCTTGGCAAACTAGCGGGAACTTCTCCGCTTTGGCCAATGCTACTTATAGCGTACAGATTCGCGATGCAGCAAATCCTACTTGTATAATTGTATTGGGCGACCAAATCATCACGCAGCCAGATGCCTTAACAGCCACTGTTGCTAAAACAAATGTGACTTGTAATGGCGCTAATGATGGAACCATTACCATAACTGCTCCAACTGGTGGTTATGGAACTTATGAATACCGATTGGATGCTGGTGCTTGGCAAACTAGCGGGAACTTCTCCGCTTTGGCCAATGCTACTTATAGCGTACAGATTCGCGATGCAGCAAATCCTACTTGTATAATTGTATTGGGCGACCAAATCATCACGCAGCCAGATGCCTTAACAGCCACTATTGCTAAAACAAATGTGACTTGTAATGGCGCTAATGATGGAACCATTACCATAACTGCTCCAACTGGTGGTTATGGAACTTATGAATACCGATTGGATACTGGTGCTTGGCAAACTAGCGGGAACTTCTCCGCTCTGGCCAATGCTACTTATAGCGTACAGATTCGCGATGCAGCAAATCCTACTTGTGTAATTGTATTGGGAGACCAAGAAATTACGCAGCCAGATGCCTTAACAGCCACTGTGGCCAAAACCAATGTGACTTGTAATGGCGCTAATAATGGAACCATCACCGTAACTGCTCCAACTGGTGGTTATGGAACTTATGAATACCGATTGGATGCTGGTGCTTGGCAAACTAGCGGAAACTTCTCCGCTCTGGCCAATGCTACTTATAGCGTACAGATTCGCGATGCAGCAAATCCTACTTGTATAATTGTATTGGGCGACCAAATCATCACGCAGCCAGATGCCTTAACAGCCACTATTGCTAAAACCAATGTGACTTGTAATGGCGCTAATAATGGAACCATCACCGTAACTGCTCCAACTGGTGGTTATGGAACTTATGAATACCGATTGGATACTGGTGCTTGGCAAACTAGCGGGAACTTCTCCGCTTTGGCCAATGCTACTTATAGCGTACAGATTCGCGATGCAGCAAATCCTACTTGTATAATTGTATTGGGCGACCAAATCATCACGCAGCCAGATGCCTTAACAGCCACTGTTGCTAAAACAAATGTGACTTGTAATGGCGCTAATGATGGAACCATTACCATAACTGCTCCAACTGGTGGTTATGGAACTTATGAATACCGATTGGATGCTGGTGCTTGGCAAACTAGCGGGAACTTCTCCGCTTTGGCCAATGCTACTTATAGCGTACAGATTCGCGATGCAGCAAATCCTACTTGTATAATTGTATTGGGCGACCAAATCATCACGCAGCCAGATGCCTTAACAGCCACTATTGCTAAAACAAATGTGACTTGTAATGGCGCTAATGATGGAACCATTACCATAACTGCTCCAACTGGTGGTTATGGAACTTATGAATACCGATTGGATACTGGTGCTTGGCAAACTAGCGGGAACTTCTCCGCTCTGGCCAATGCTACTTATAGCGTACAGATTCGCGATGCAGCAAATCCTACTTGTATAATTGTATTGGGCGACCAAATCATCACGCAGCCAGATGCCTTAACAGCCACTATTGCTAAAACAAATGTGACTTGTAATGGCGCTAATGATGGAACCATTACCATAACTGCTCCAACTGGTGGTTATGGAACTTATGAATACCGATTGGATGCTGGTGCTTGGCAAACTAGCGGAAACTTCTCCGCTCTGGCCAATGCTACTTATAGCGTACAGATTCGCGATGCAGCAAATCCTACTTGTATAATTGTATTGGGCGACCAAATCATCACGCAGCCAGATGCCTTAACAGCCACTATTGCTAAAACCAATGTGACTTGTAATGGCGCTAATAATGGAACCATCACCGTAACTGCTCCAACTGGTGGTTATGGAACTTATGAATACCGATTGGATGCTGGTGCTTGGCAAACTAGCGGGAACTTCTCCGCTTTGGCCAATGCTACTTATAGCGTACAGATTCGCGATGCAGCAAATCCTACTTGTATAATTGTATTGGGCGACCAAATCATTACGCAGCCAGATGCTTTAACAGCCACTGTTGCTAAAACCAACGTGACTTGTAATGGCGCCAATGATGGAACCATTAGCGTGACTGCTCCAACTGGTGGTTATGGAACTTATGAATACCGATTGGATACTGGTGCTTGGCAAACTAGCGGGAGCTTCTCCGCTTTGGCCAATGCTACTTATAGCGTACAGATTCGCGATGCAGCAAATCCTACTTGTGTAATTGTATTGGGCGACCAAATCATCACGCAGCCAGATGCCTTAACAGCCACTGTTGCTAAAACCAATGTGACTTGTAATGGCGCTAATAATGGAACCATCACCGTAACTGCTCCAACTGGTGGTTATGGAACTTATGAATACCGATTGGATACTGGTGCTTGGCAAACTAGCGGGAACTTCTCCGCTTTGGCCAATGCTACTTATAGCGTACAGATTCGCGATGCAGCAAATCCTACTTGTATAATTGTATTGGGCGACCAAATCATCACGCAGCCAGATGCCTTAACAGCCACTGTTGCTAAAACAAATGTGACTTGTAATGGCGCTAATGATGGAACCATTACCATAACTGCTCCAACTGGTGGTTATGGAACTTATGAATACCGATTGGATGCTGGTGCTTGGCAAACTAGCGGGAACTTCTCCGCTTTGGCCAATGCTACTTATAGCGTACAGATTCGCGATGCAGCAAATCCTACTTGTATAATTGTATTGGGCGACCAAATCATCACGCAGCCAGATGCCTTAACAGCCACTGTTGCTAAAACAAATGTGACTTGTAATGGCGCTAATGATGGAACCATTACCATAACTGCTCCAACTGGTGGTTATGGAACTTATGAATACCGATTGGATACTGGTGCTTGGCAAACTAGCGGGAACTTCTCCGCTCTGGCCAATGCTACTTATAGCGTACAGATTCGCGATGCAGCAAATCCTACTTGTGTAATTGTATTGGGAGACCAAGAAATTACGCAGCCAGATGCCTTAACAGCCACTGTGGCCAAAACCAATGTGACTTGTAATGGCGCTAATAATGGAACCATCACCGTAACTGCTCCAACTGGTGGTTATGGAACTTATGAATACCGATTGGATGCTGGTGCTTGGCAAACTAGCGGAAACTTCTCCGCTCTGGCCAATGCTACTTATAGCGTACAGATTCGCGATGCAGCAAATCCTACTTGTATAATTGTATTGGGCGACCAAATCATTACGCAGCCAGATGCTTTAACAGCCACTGTTGCTAAAACCAATGTGACTTGTAATGGCGCCAATGATGGAACCATTAGCGTGACTGCTCCAACTGGTGGTTATGGAACTTATGAATACCGATTGGATACTGGTGCTTGGCAAACTAGCGGAAACTTCTCCGCTTTGGCCAATGCTACTTATAGCGTACAGATTCGCGATGCAGCAAATCCTACTTGTATAATTGTATTGGGCGACCAAATCATCACGCAGCCAGATGCCTTAACAGCCACTGTTGCTAAAACCAATGTGACTTGTAATGGCGCTAATAATGGAACCATCACCGTAACTGCTCCAACTGGTGGTTATGGAACTTATGAATACCGATTGGATGCTGGTGCTTGGCAAACTAGCGGAAACTTCTCCGCTCTGGCCAATGCTACTTATAGCGTACAGATTCGCGATGCAGCAAATCCTACTTGTATAATTGTATTGGGCGACCAAATCATCACGCAGCCAGATGCCTTAACAGCCACTATTGCTAAAACCAATGTGACTTGTAATGGCGCTAATAATGGAACCATCACCGTAACTGCTCCAACTGGTGGTTATGGAACTTATGAATACCGATTGGATGCTGGTGCTTGGCAAACTAGCGGGAACTTCTCCGCTTTGGCCAATGCTACTTATAGCGTACAGATTCGCGATGCAGCAAATCCTACTTGTATAATTGTATTGGGCGACCAAATCATCACGCAGCCAGATGCCTTAACAGCCACTGTTGCTAAAACCAACGTGACTTGTAATGGCGCCAATGATGGAACCATTAGCGTGACTGCTCCAACTGGTGGTTATGGAACTTATGAATACCGATTGGATACTGGTGCTTGGCAAACTAGCGGGAGCTTCTCCGCTTTGGCCAATGCTACTTATAGCGTACAGATTCGCGATGCAGCAAATCCTACTTGTGTAATTGTATTGGGCGACCAAATCATCACGCAGCCAGATGCCTTAACAGCCACTGTTGCTAAAACCAATGTGACTTGTAATGGCGCTAATAATGGAACCATCACCGTAACTGCTCCAACTGGTGGTTATGGAACTTATGAATACCGATTGGATGCTGGTGCTTGGCAAACTAGCGGAAACTTCACCGCTTTGGCCAATGCTACTTATAGCGTACAGATTCGCGATGCAGCAAATCCTACTTGTGTAATTGTATTGGGCGACCAAATCATCACGCAGCCAGATGCCTTAACAGCCACTGTTGCTAAAACCAATGTGACTTGTAATGGCGCTAATAATGGAACCATCACCATAACTGCTCCAACTGGTGGTTATGGAACTTATGAATACCGATTGGATACTGGTGCTTGGCAAACTAGCGGGAACTTCTCCGCTTTGGCCAATGCTACTTATAGCGTACAGATTCGCGATGCAGCAAATCCTACTTGTATAATTGTATTGGGCGACCAAATCATCACGCAGCCAGATGCCTTAACAGCCACTGTTGCTAAAACAAATGTGACTTGTAATGGCGCTAATGATGGAACCATTACCATAACTGCTCCAACTGGTGGTTATGGAACTTATGAATACCGATTGGATGCTGGTGCTTGGCAAACTAGCGGGAACTTCTCCGCTTTGGCCAATGCTACTTATAGCGTACAGATTCGCGATGCAGCAAATCCTACTTGTATAATTGTATTGGGCGACCAAATCATCACGCAGCCAGATGCCTTAACAGCCACTATTGCTAAAACAAATGTGACTTGTAATGGCGCTAATGATGGAACCATTACCATAACTGCTCCAACTGGTGGTTATGGAACTTATGAATACCGATTGGATACTGGTGCTTGGCAAACTAGCGGGAACTTCTCCGCTCTGGCCAATGCTACTTATAGCGTACAGATTCGCGATGCAGCAAATCCTACTTGTGTAATTGTATTGGGCGACCAAATCATTACGCAGCCAGATGCTTTAACAGCCACTGTTGCTAAAACCAATGTGACTTGTAATGGCGCCAATGATGGAACCATTAGCGTGACTGCTCCTGCTGGTGGTTATGGAACTTATGAATACCGATTGGATGCTGGTGCTTGGCAAACTAGCGGGAACTTCTCCGCTCTGGCCAATGCTACTTATAGCGTACAGATTCGCGATGCAGCAAATCCTACTTGTATAATTGTATTGGGCGACCAAGAAATTACGCAGGCTAATGCTACAGAACCTATAATTCCTGAACCTATATGTAATACAGACAGAACATCAACTATTAGTTTGAATAGTTATCTTCCAACTGGCACTCCTTTAACCGGCAGTTGGACTAATGATAGAAATATTGTATTAAGTGACAGTGAGTTTAAGCCCTATAATCTAGCGGTTGGAGAGTACAATTTTGAATATCAGGTTATGATTGAAAGTTGTCCTATAACTTATTTTGTAAAAATAACTATTATAAACCAAGATTGTGGAATTGTATTGGGTTGTGGTGCTATTGAGGTACATAATGCTTTTACACCTAACAATGATGGTATAAACGACAGTTTTGAAATTGACAATATTGAAGATGTTGAATGTTATCCTGAGAACACAGTTGAAATATACAATCGATGGGGTGTATTGGTTTTTGAAACTAAAAATTATAACAATACAACCAATAGCTTTAATGGAATCTCACGAGGTAGAACTACTATAAGTCAATCTTCAGGTTTGCCAACGGGAACATATTATTACATCTTGAATTACACTTCTGTTGATACACTTGGTAAGATTCAGACTAATAAGAAAGACGGGTATTTATACCTTACAAGATAACTCCAACTCAAATCTAACACCTGAGACTTAAAATCCCTCAGGTTTAAAACAGAATCTAATGAAGAAAAAAATAATATTATTCGCTTTACTGTTTGCAGGAATTGTAAGTTATGCACAACAAGATTCACAATTCACGCAATACATGTACAACACAATTACTGTTAATCCTGCTTATGCAGGATCTAGAGGAGCTATGAGTATATTTGCTTTGCACCGTACTCAATGGGTAGGACTAGATGGAGCGCCAGTAACTAATGCCGTGTCAATAAATACTCCTTTAAACGGAAGTAACTTAGGTTTAGGAGTTTCGGTTATAAATGATAGAATTGGGCCCACTCATGAAAATACAATTTCAGCAGACTTATCGTATACTGTCCCAACTTCGGAAACATTTAAGCTTTCATTTGGTGTTAAAGCAACAGCTAATTTATTTGATTTAGATGGAACAAAATTGACACCTAAAGTATATGGTGATGTATCATTGGAAAGTTTTAATAAATTTACCCCAAATATAGGAGCTGGAGTATATCTCCATTCAGACAAAGCTTATCTGGGACTATCAGTTCCGAATTTCATAGAAACGAATCGATACAATGACAATGATGTTGCAATTGCAAAAGAAAAAATAACTTCTTATCTGATTGCTGGATATGTGTTTGATTTGAATACTTCCGTAAAATTCAAGCCTGCCCTACTTACTAAAATGATCAAGGGAGCTCCTCTCCAGGCCGATATTTCTGGTAACTTTCTATTCAATGATAAATTTATGCTTGGAGCCTCCTACAGATGGAGTGCTGCTCTAAGTGCAATGGCTGGATTTCAAATTTCTGATGCTTTGTATATAGGCTATGCTTACGATCATGAAACTACCCAATTAAAGCACTACAATTCAGGATCTCATGAAATCTTTTTCCGATATGAGTTATTTAAGAAAAATGATAAAATAACTACCCCTAGATTCTTTTAAAAATAAATAGTAGCTTCATATGAAAAATTATATATTCTTTTACCTAGCCATACTAAGTGTTCTTTCATTTAGTAGTCATGCACAAAAAACGAAAGTAGCATCAGCCGATAAAAAGTACGACAACTATGCTTATATAGAAGCCATAAAAACTTATGAAAGAGTTGCTGAAAAGGGTTACAAATCGGCAGATTTATTTCAAAAGTTAGGAAATTCGTATTATTTTAATGCTGAACTTGATAAGGCAGCAAAATGGTATGGCGAATTATTCTCTATGACACAAGATGTAGAACCTGAATATTATTACAGATATTCACAGTCTTTAAAATCTATAGGAGAAAATAGTAAAGCCGATGAGATGTTAGCCTTATTCAATCAAAAATCAGGAAACGATACCAGAGGAAAAATTTTCAAAAAAAACACCAATTATTTAGAGGTCATTAAAGCAAATTCAGGCCGATATAAGGTAGAAAATGCCGGTATAAATTCCCAATACTCCGATTATGGTAGTTCCTTTTTAAACAATAAAATTGTTTTTGCATCGGCAAGAGATACCGGAAGTATCAATCAGCGAAAACACAAATGGACCGATCAAAATTTTACAAATTTATACACGTCTGATTTAGACGACGCCATGAATCCTGGTGTGATTACACCATTTTCAAAGAATGTGAATTCAAAATTCAACGAATCGACTCCCGTTTTCACAAAAGATGGAAAAACAATGTACTTTACACGAAACAATTATCTGGACGGCAAAAAAGGGAAAAATGGAAATAACATTACTTTAATAAAAATTTATAAAGCTAATCTAGAAAACGACCAGTGGGTAAATATAATCGAACTGCCTTTCAATAGTGATAATTACAGTACGGCTCATCCTGCTTTAAGTACAGATGAAAAAACATTGTATTTTGCTTCTGATATGCCTGGAACATTGGGACAGTCAGATTTATTCAAAGTTAGAATAAATAATGATGGTAGTTTCGGGACACCTCAAAACCTAGGGAATAACATTAACACCGAAGGAAGAGAAACCTTTCCATTTCTAACAGATGAAAATGAAATCTATTTTGCTTCAGACGGACACCCTGGCCTTGGGGGATTAGATATTTTTGTGTCTAAAGTAAAAGCTGATGATACTTTTGGTAAAGTACAAAATGTAGGTAGTGATGTAAATTCTCCAAAAGATGATTTTGCCTATTTGATTGATACTAAAACAAGAAAAGGTTTTTTTACCTCTAATAGAGACGGTGGACAAGGCTATGATGATATTTACAAATTTCTAGAAACTAAAAAACTTTCTTGTGAACAAGAATTATTTGGAGTTATAACTGATCTCAAAACTTCCTACATTTTACCAAATACAAAAGTAAGTCTCTTTGATGCAACATTCCGTCTTATGAACTCTACTATTTCTGATCAAAACGGAAACTATTCTTTCAACGTAGAATGTGGAAAGACGTATTATGTGAGAGCTGAAAAAACAGAGTATACCACTAAAGAAGAGAAAATTGATATAATAAGCCAAACCGGAAAAACGAACTTATCCATAGCTTTAGAAAAAGAAGCATGTCAAGTAGCTATTGGAGATGATTTAGGAAAATGTTTTGGAATAAAAATGATTTATTTTGATTTAGACAAACATTTCATTACACCAATAGCGACTTTAGATCTAGAAAAAATACTAGATGTTATGAATCAGAATCCAACTATGAAAATAGACATTCGATCCCACACAGATAGTAGACAAACCTTTAAGTATAATGAGATTTTATCCAACAAAAGAGCCAAAGCCACTTTAGAATGGCTTGTTAAAAAAGGAATTAATTCCAACCGTCTTACTGCTAAAGGCTATGGAGAAACACAATTGGTAAATAAATGCTCAGATGGTGTAAAATGTACTGAGGAAGAACATCAAATGAACAGACGCAGTGAATTTATAATTACAGCATTATAAAAGTACTCGTTAACTCAACATTCTCTCTTAAAAAAAGATCCCTTAAGGCGAAAGCTTTAAGGGATCTTTTTAATTACTGCAAAACTAAGTATTCTAAACTCATTGGTAAAATTTTTTCACTAAATCAAGTCATTAAAAAAAAATAACCCGTTAAAAAACAAATACTTATCCTGTTAACTCTTTACTAAATAATGGCACTAATTAAACTTATTAATTGAATAATTTTCATCAAAAAAACACCTTTAAACGACTATTTTGGTTTTTTACGGAAAAAAAAAAACAATGTCATTAATTAGTCATAAATTTAATCATGACTAATTAATGACATTGTTTTTTAAATAGTCATAAAGTATAAGCATTTGAATT
Organism: Flavobacterium acetivorans; assembly: GCF_020911885.1. NCBI lineage: Bacteria > Pseudomonadati > Bacteroidota > Flavobacteriia > Flavobacteriales > Flavobacteriaceae > Flavobacterium > Flavobacterium acetivorans. Next base: position 2,683,122 of record NZ_CP087132.1, on the reverse strand, counting down.
TTTAACCCCAAATAAAAATTCCTTGTCTTAAATATAGTGTATCTCTAAACACATGCTCTTGAAGTTTTGAATAAAATAATTTATTATTTATTCAAAAATTAGTATTTCAAAAACGTATTATCAGTTCATTATTTTTTTTAATACAACAAAACTTAAATAGATTGATTACAAGACGAAAAAATCAATCAAAAAAACAAACATTTTTAAAAAGTACAAAATCTAGTTTAACCTCTAATGGAAATTTTTAGCATTAGTATTTTGTCTCTTTAAATTTAAACTTCAATATTACTTAATCAAAAATGAAATTTGCTAATCCATTTATATTTAAGTAGATAAAAAAACTGACATCGATTGAGATTGAATTGCTGTCATGACGTTTCAGCCTTTAATGTACAAAACAATTCCGAGAAGTAGATCTTACTATTTACAATTGTATCATTTTCTAACGATTTAATTAAATCAATATGAAATCAATCTTTACCCATTCGACAAAATCATTTATATTTCATTTAGTAAGCTTTTTTAGTTTAACAATGGCTGTTGCCCAAACAACAACAACATTTCCTAATCCAAATTCCTGTACATCTGGTGATTTGGAATTAGTTGGTGCAACTCTCGTTGAGGGAGTCGGTTGCGATGCCTGTGACCAAATACCTCAAGAGATAACCAGAACACTAAAAGTTTCCATTAATAACACCACTGGTTCAACTAGGACATCTTTTGCTTTTTGGGGACAATTAGAAATCTATGACGGAAATACGGGATTATTAAAACCTTCCGAGTCCGGACCAATAAGTGGTTGTGGTGGTCCACTACCAGGTAATACTATAACAAGTTTAGCTACTATTCCAATTAAATATACTTGTGGTGATATATTAAAGATTACTAATCTATTTTTGGCATGGACCGATGCATCTCCTGGTAGTACTTGTGCTTCTTTAAATTCTGCCACAATTGCTCCCAAATGTGGAACATTACCTTCTATAAAAATTGAAAATGGTGTAAATGGAGAATTTGCTGTGACCAATTTACAATGTTATGGATCAAATAATGGAAGTATTGACTTAACCCCAACTGGAGGAACAGCTCCATATTCTTATACATGGACTGCTTCTGATGGGGGAATTATCCCGGCTGGACAAGAACACAATCAAGATCTTAGCGTTTTAGTGGCTGGTACCTATACAGTAAACATTCAAGATGCTAATCATTGTAACATTACAAAAAGTAGAACTATTGTACAACCTGAAACCCCTCTTGTTGCTGCAATTGGTTCTGTAACAAATGTAAACTGTAAAGGTGGTGCAACAGGATCAGCTACAGCTTCAGCTACAGGCGGAACTGCAGCTTATACCTATAGCTGGAATACCAATCCGATTCAAAACACAGCTCTAGCCTCCGGATTGGCTGCGGGCACCTATACTGTTACAGTAACAGATTCTAAAGGGTGTACTGACACCGAACAAATTACTATCACTGAACCGCAAAATGCGCTTATAGCTGCAATTGGTTCTGTAATGAATGTAAACTGCAAAGGAAGCGTCACGGGATCAGCTACAGCTTCAGCTACAGGCGGAACTGCAGCTTATACCTATAGTTGGAATACCAATCCGATTCAAAATACAGCTGTAGCCTCTGGATTAGCTGCAGGGACCTATACCGTAACGGTAACGGATTCAAAAGGTTGTATTGATACTGAACAAATTACTATAACAGAACCGCAAGATGTGCTTGTTGCTTCAATTGGTTCTGTGGCGAATGTAAACTGTAAAGGTGGTGCAACAGGATCAGCTACAGCTTCAGCTACAGGCGGAACTGCAGCTTATACCTATAGTTGGAATACCAATCCGATTCAAAATACAGCCCTAGCTTCTGGATTAACTGCAGGTACCTATACCGTAACGGTAACGGATTCCAAAGGTTGTATTGACACTGAACAAATTACTATAACAGAACCGCAAAATGCGCTTGTTGCTTCAATTGGTTCTGTGGCGAATGTAAACTGTAAAGGTGATGCAACAGGATCAGCTACAGCTTCAGCTACAGGCGGAACTGCAGCTTATACCTATAGTTGGAATACCAATCCGATTCAAAACACAGCTCTAGCCTCCGGATTGGCTGCGGGCACCTATACTGTTACAGTAACAGATTCTAAAGGGTGTACTGACACCGAACAAATTACTATCACTGAACCGCAAAATGCGCTTGTAGCAGCAATTGGTTCTGTAATGAATGTAAACTGCAAAGGAAACGCCACGGGATCAGCAACTGCTTCGGCTACTGGCGGAACTGCAACTTATACCTATAGTTGGAACACCAATCCGGTTCAAAATACTGCAGTAGCCTCTGGTTTGACTGCGGGCACCTATATTGTTACAGTAACAGATTCCAAAGGCTGTACCGACACCGAACAAATTACTATCACTGAACCGCAAAATGCGCTTGTAGCAGCAATTGGTTCTGTAATGAATGTAAACTGCAAAGGAAACGCCACGGGATCAGCAACTGCTTCGGCTACTGGCGGAACTGCTGCATATACCTATAGTTGGAACACCACTCCTGTTCAAAATACTGCGGTAGCCTCTGGTTTGACTGCGGGCACCTATACTGTTACAGTTACAGATTCCAAAGGCTGTACCGATACCGAACAAATTACTATAACTGAACCGCAAGATGCGCTTATAGCAGCAATTGGTTCTATCGTTAATGTAAACTGTAAAGGAGAAGCCACGGGATCAGCAACTGCTTCGGCTACTGGCGGAACTGCAACTTATACCTATAGTTGGAACACTAATCCTGTTCAAAATACTGCTGTAGCCTATGGTTTGACTGCAGGAACGTATACAGTAACAGCAACAGATTCCAAAGGCTGTACTGACACAGAACAAATTACTATCACTGAACCTCAAAATGCACTTGTTGCTACAATTGGTTCTATCGTTAATGTAAACTGCAAAGGAGACGCCACGGGATCAGCAACTGCTTCGGCTACAGGCGGAACTGCTGCTTATACCTATAGTTGGAACACTAATCCTGTTCAAAATACTGCGGTAGCCTCTGGTTTGACTGCAGGAACTTATATAGTAACAGTAACGGATTCCAAAGGATGTACTGACACCGAACAAATTACTATCACTGAACCTCAAAATGTACTTGTAACTGCTATTGGTTCTGTCGTAAATGTAAATTGCAAAGGAGAAGCTACGGGATCAGCAACTGCTTCGGCTACAGGCGGAACTACTGCTTATACCTATAGTTGGAACACTAATCCTGTTCAAAATACTGCGCTAGCCTCAGGTTTGATTGCAGGAATGTATACAGTAACAGTAACAGATTCCAAAGGCTGTACCGATACCGAACAAATTACTATAACAGAACCACAAGATGTGCTATCGTGTTCAATTATGCAAGACAAAGCTGTTTCTTCTAATGGTTTAAGCGATGGCGAAGCCACTGTTACTCCTATTGGTGGAAATGGAGGATATACCTACTTATGGGATAATGGGGAAACTACTGCTAAAGCTGTAGGTCTTAACGTAGGATTACATGCAGTAACTATTACCGATAGTAAAGGTTGTCAAACAACTTGTAATGTAACAATCAGTCAACCTGATGTGCTATCTTGTAGCATTATTCAAGATACTCCTGCTAAATGTTATGGAGACAGTAATGGGATAGCCTCAGTAACAGCTATAGGAGGTAATGGTGAATACACTTATTTGTGGGATAACGGAGAAACTACTGCACAGGCAATTGCTTTAAATGCAGGAAATCATAGCGTTACTGTTACCGATAAATTAGGATACCAAACAACTTGTAATGTAACTGTTGAGCAACCAAATGCAGCCTTAAGTGCTACCGCTATTATAGTAAACAATAATAATTGTGTAGGATGTACTAACGGCTCAATAACTCAAACAGTCAGTGGTGGTACAAGCCCATATACATATTTATGGTCTAATGGCGCAACTACCAAAGACTTAAATTCACTATCTAAGGGCAGCTATACTGTTGAAATTAAAGACTATAATGGATGTGTAATAAACTACACTTATACGATAGTCGAGTCAGGGATAGCCTTGGTAAAAACAGGAACTTTCAACGATAGCAACTCAGACGGATATGCGCAAGCGGGAGAAACTATCAATTATGCTTTCTCTGTCACTAATATTGGTGAGGTAACTCTAACCAATATCTCCATTACCGATCCTTTAGTGACCATTATTGGAGGGCCTATAGCTACACTTTCCATTGGAGCAACTGATTCTTCGACTTTTACCGCTTCTTATCTACTGACACAAAGCGATATTGATGCCGGTATGGTGATAAATTCTGCTTTGGCAATAGGCAAAGATTCTGAAAATATTGATGTGAAAGATATCTCAGGAACTGATATAAATAACGATACTGAAACCATAACTCAGCTGATACAATCCCCTTCAATAGTTGTCACCAAAGATGGATTTTATAATGACACCAATGAAGATGGAATTACAAATGTTGGGGATAAAGTTATTTATAATTTCACGGTAAAAAACACGGGGAATGTAACCTTAAAAAATATTATTATAGCTGACATATTGCCCGGATTAGAAATTTCTGGTGGTCCAATTGATCTTGAACCTAATGCAATTGATAATAACACATTTACTGCCTTTTATACAATTGCTCAAAAGGATATTAATGCTGGATTTGTGTATAACTTAGCAACGGTAAGTGGAACACCACCTGTAGGGGAACCTGTTACGAGTACTTCTACTGATCCTACTCCTTGTGTTTCCTGCCCAGTTAATCCTGATTGTCCTGCAGAAACTGATTGTAGTAACTATACGATTACTCCTCTAAATCAAACACCTTCGTTAGTTATCACAAAAGATGGGACTTATGTGGATACTAATGAAGACGGTATTACAAGCATTGGCGATAAAGTAACTTACAACTTCACGGTAAGAAATACCGGTAATGTTACATTGACAAACATAACCATACATGACCTATTACCAGACATACAAATTTTAGGAGGACCAATTGACCTTGAGCCTAATGCTATTGATAATAATACATTTACCGCTTTTTATACAATTAAGCAAAATGATATTAACACTGGTTTTGTTTACAATTTAGCTATAGCTACAGGAACACCGCCTTTAGGAGAACCTGTTTCTGCAACCTCTACAGATCCTACACCTTGTACTTCCTGTCCTGCTAACCCAAATTGTCCAGCCGAAACGGATTGTAGTAGCTACACAGTTACTCCGCTCAATCAAAATCCCAGCTTGCAAGTTACTAAAACGGCAACCGTTAGCAGTAATGGTAATGATACAGATGTCTACAGTTTCGTTGGCGATGTAATCAATTATACCATAATAGTAAAAAATACCGGTAATGTAACACTTCATGATATTATAGTGATAGATGAATTAACAGGATTGACTACACAGCCTATCGCAACCTTGGCACCTGGTGAATCTTTGGAAGCTATTCTCCAAACTTATACAATAACCAAAAATGATTTAGCTCAAGATTCAGTCGTCAATATTGCAAAAGCGACAGCAAAAGATCCAAATGGAGTGGCAATCCCACCAGCTTCAGGTACTGTGACTGTTGAAAAAGCCAGCGTATTAGGATGTGAAAGTATTGTCGTTCATAATGCTTTCTCTCCAAATGGAGATGGAATTAACGAAACCTTTATAATTGACGGTATAGGTGATACTACTTGTTATCCTGAAAATACAGTAGAAATTTACAACCGCTGGGGAGTATTAGTTTTTGAAACAACAAACTATAATAATCAAACTAATGTTTTTGATGGCTATTCAAGAGGTAGAACAACCATTAGTAAATCATCCGGTTTACCTACAGGAACCTATTACTATATCTTGAATTATACTTCGGTTGATCTCAGTGGTAATATCCAAACCAATAGAAAAGATGGGTATTTATACCTCACACGATAAACCTAACTCAAATCTAACTCCTGAAAACTAAACATTCTCAGGTTAAAAAAACAAGATAAATGAAGACAAGAGTATTATTATTCGCCTTGCTGTTTACTGGAGCTGTAAGTTATGCACAACAAGATGCGCAATTTACACAGTACATGTATAACACAATCAATATCAATCCCGCTTATGCAGGATCGAGAGGAGCTTTGAGTATATTTGCTTTACATCGCACTCAATGGGTAGGCCTAGACGGAGCACCTGTTACTAATGCGGTATCAGTCAATACACCTTTAAATGAAAGTCACTTGGGTTTGGGAATATCTCTAATAAATGATAAAATTGGCCCCACTCATGAGAATACTATTTCGGCAGATTTATCTTACACCATCCCTACTTCTGAGACATTTAAACTCTCTTTTGGAATCAAGGCAACGGCTAATCTATTCGATTTAGATGTAAATAAATTAAACCCTGTTGATGATGATCCTAGCCTCCACGATTACAATAATAAATTTTCACCAAATATTGGTGGAGGAATTTATTATCATTCTGATAAAGCCTATCTGGGTTTATCTGTTCCTAATTTCATAGAAACCAATCGATATGATGACAATGAGGTGGCAATTTTTAAAGAAAAAATTAATTATTATCTTATTGCTGGATACGTATTTGATTTAAGCAGTTATGCAAAATTCAAACCTGCACTACTTACAAAGATGGTTAAAGGGGCTCCTCTCCAAGTAGATGTATCTGGGAATTTTATGCTCTATGATAAATTTGTTGTTGGTGTCGCCTACAGATGGAGTGCCGCATTAAGTGCTTCAGTTGGATTCCAAATATCAGATGCATTATATATTGGATACGGTTATGATCATGAAACTACAGATTTAAAGCATTATAATTCCGGATCTCATGAAATATTCCTGCGTTATGATATATTTAAAAAGAATAATAAAATAACAACCCCAAGATTCTTCTAAAAAAATATTATGAAAAAAAACCTACTTGTTTTAATAGTATTAAATGTGTTTTCATTTAACGGCTATACTCAAAATGAAAAATTCTATGTAACTGAAAAAATAAGCGATAAATATGCCTATGTAGATGTTGTAAAGACCTACGAAAGAATTGTAGCAAAAGGCTATAAATCCATAGTCATGTTTAAAACTATTGGAGATTCCTATTATACAAATTTTGAATTAGACAAAGCAGCAAAATGGTATTGTGAACTATTTGCCATGACAGCTGATTTAGAACCTAAATATTATCAACAATACGCCAAGTCATTGAAAGCTATAGGTGAAAATGATAAGGCCAATGAAATTCTCAAACGTTTAAACCAAAAAAATGAAAATAGAGTTGATAATACTTCTTTAAAACTACAATAAATTGATAACAACACGATTCTTCTAAAAAACAATCATTATGAAAAATAGTATACTTCTTTTTATCACCATAGTTAGTGCTTTTTCATTTAACTGTTTTGCCCAAAAAGCAAGAGTTTCCATAGCCGAAAAAAAGTATGACAACTATGCTTATATAGATGCAATAAAAACTTACGAAAGAGTTGCAGAGAAAGGGTACAAATCGGTAGATATGTTTAAAAAACTAGGGAATTCCTATTACTATAATGCCCAACTGGATCAGGCTGCAAAATGGTATGCTGAATTATTTGCCATGACCCAAGACTTAGAACCAGAATATTATTATCGCTATGCTCAATCCTTAAGGTCTATAGGCGAGAATGACAAGGCTGATGAGATAATGCAAAAATTTAACCAGCTATCTGGAAACGACAGCCGAGGGACACTTTTTGAAAAAGATCGGAATTTCCTTGAGGAAATTAAAGCCAATTCAGGAAGGTATCAAGTAGAAAACGCAGGAATTAATTCTAAATATTCTGATTATGGTTCTTCTTTCTATCTGAATAAAATAGTCTTTGCTTCTGCCAGAGATACCGGTAGTCTAGGCCAAAGAAAACATGCTTGGACTAATCAATATTTTACTAATCTTTATGTAGCTGATTTAGATGAAGCAATGTCTCCTGCGGCAGTCCTAAAATTTGACCGAAATGTAAAATCAAGATTCCATGAGTCTACCCCAACTTTTACCAAAGACGGAAAAACAATGTACTTTACCCGAAATAACTTTCTAGAAGGAAAAAAAGGAAAAGACGGCAATAACATTACTTTAATAAAAATATATAAGGCTAATTTTGAAAATGATAAATGGAAAAACATAACCGAACTTCCATTCAATAGCGACAGCTATAGTACAGCACATCCCGCCTTAAGTGCCGACGAAAAAACATTATATTTTGCTTCGGATATGCCGGGTACATTTGGACAATCTGATTTATTTAAAGTAAAGATTAACGAAGACGGAAGCTTTGGAATACCCGAAAATTTGGGAAGAACGATCAATACTGAAGGTAGGGAAACCTTCCCGTTCCTAACCAATGAAAACGAAATTTATTTTGCTTCAGATGGGCATCCGGGTCTGGGAGGTTTAGACATATTTGTTTCTAAAATCAATGCAGACGGCACTTTTGACAAAGTTCAAAACATAGGAACCGATGCCAATTCTCCTCAAGATGATTTTGCCTATTTAATAGATACCAAAACCAGAAGAGGTTTCTTTTCCTCTAATAGGGATGGCGGTCAAGGTTATGATGATATTTATAAATTTCTTGAAACTAAAAAATTAGTTTGTGAGCAAGAACTCTACGGTGAAATTACCGATTTAGCTACTGGTGAAATCTTACCAAATACAAAAATAAGTTTGCTAGATGATTCACTCACTTTACTAAATACTGTCTATTCGGATGAGAAAGGAAATTATTCCCTAACGGTAGAATGTGGCAAAAGATATAGTGTTAGAGCGGCCAAAGAAGAATACACCACCAAAGAAGAAATAATTACGATCGTCAAAGAAAATGGTAGAACCCATCTGCCATTTGCACTAGAAAAAGCAAGATGTAAAGTGGCCGTAGGAGATGATTTGGGTAAATGCTTTGGAATAAAAATGATTTATTTTGACTTTGATAAATCAGACATTCGAATGGAAGCTGCCCTAGATCTAGAAAAAATACTAGATGTTATGAATCAATATCCAACTATGAAACTCGATATCCGATCACATACTGATAGCCGAGGCACTTTCAAGTACAATGAATCTTTATCAGACCGAAGAGCAAAATCTACCATAAAATGGTTGGTTAAAAATGGTGTAGATAAAAATCGCCTCACAGGTAAAGGCTATGGAGAAAACCAACTCGTAAACAGATGTGCTGACGGTGTTGATTGCTCTGAAGAAGAACATCAAATGAATAGACGTAGCGAGTTTATCATAACTGAGTTATAAATAAAAAGAGAGAGGTCGTTTTAAAAAACGACCTCTCTCTTTTAAATAGAAAATCTTATTATATTCTTACGAAAATATTAGTGTAATATTTCTTTCCTGTAACGGCATCTTGATCTATTGCAATTCCAAAATGAGTAAAATTCCCAACGATATTCCCTTTATGGGTTGCACTATTCAACCAAGCATTTACTGCATCTTGAGGACTATCATAATTACGAGCTATATTTTCGGCTACCGCTTTAGCTTCTAAAGCTTGTATAATATTCTCTGAACGAGCCACAAAACCATCATGATTTAAAACATCATTAGTAATCATGTAAATATTATGCTCTTCTGACTTATAAGAAATATGATTTATTTTCTCAAGAGAATTTAAGCCAACACTAAGTCGGTAATCATTTATTAAATTCATCACTTCTATTTCAGATGCACTGTAAGTGTAATTTAAAACAATTTCAGGTTTCAATCCTATCTTTTCCCGTCCAGACATATCCGAAGAACAAGAACTTATCATAAATATTGCCGCAACAAGTAGAATTTTTGGGAGTAAATACAATTTCATATGGGTAATCTGGATTTTTTTTTGCGCTGTATCAAAACGCCTTCCTAATTCCAAACATACGTGCTTATTTATCAAGTGTCCAAAAAACATCGACAAACTACACAATTTTTAACCATTATTTATTATTTTTCGTACTTAAAAAAGGAATCAATAAAAATACAGCCTAAAATAATGAAAGCTACATTAATGAATGATGAACGTTCAGGCATTAATTACAGTAGTTCAATATTTTTAAACAAAATTAGCGTAAATAAAAAGCTGACTCTTGGGGAGAAGTCAGCTTTCTAGAAGTAATCAATTAAATTTTTGCAAAAATATTAGTATAATATTTACGACCATTTTCCGGATCAGCTTTTATTGCAATCCCAAAATGAGTAAAGTTGCCAACAATATTCTCTTTATGACCTGGACTATTCAACCAAGCCTTTAAAGCATCTGCAGGTGAATTATAATTATAGGCTATATTCTCTGCTACTGTTTTTGCTCCCAAAACTTTTATGATGTTTTGTGAGCGAGCTACAAAATCGTTATGATTTACAACTTTATTAGCAATCATATAGTTGTCGTGCTCTTCAGACTTATATGACATATGATTTATTTTCTCTAAACGATTTAAGCCAACACTAACTCTGTAATCATTTATCAAATTCATGGCTTCCAATTCGGTTGCAGTATAATCGTAATTTTCAACCACACTTAGTTTGTTCTCTACTGCATCTGCATCAGAAGTATCAGAAGAACAGGAATTCATTATACATACCACTGATAAGAGTAATACTGTACGAAGTAATTTTGTTTTCATAATAGTAGTAGTTTAAGTTTAAAGTAGATTGTGGGGCAAACTCCTTTAATATATTTTCTAAAAATCCATAGACCGAATTTACATATATTTTCGTTTAAAAGCGCAAAATAATCGATGAAATACATCTTTTTAAATTTTAAATGTATTTTTTCCTACAAAATTAAACATTAGATATTATTAGAATGGCAAGCTTAATTACTATTTTTACTTTACTAAAACTCAAGAAAGCTGTTAGCCGAGATGCTAAAAAACAATTATAACATACTTATAAAATATACCGATTGTTTTTAAGGTAAAAAAAAAGCTGTACCCAGAGGATACAGCTTTTTTAATGATTTTGATAGAGATTAAATTTTAGCGAATATATTCGTATAATATTTTTTTCCACTGGCTGGATCTTCACGAATTGCCATTCCAAAGTGAGTAAAATCACCCTCTATGTTCTCTTTATGACCAGGACTGTTTAACCAAGCAGTAACAGCACTTTTAGGGCTTACAAAATTAAAGGCAACATTCTCCCCTACTTTCTTAGCACCTAAAACATTCATAATGTTTTCTGAACGAGAAACAAAACCATCATGACTAGGTTCTTTTTTAGTGATCATGTAATTATCATGCTCCTCAGACTTAAAAGAAATATGATTAATTTTTTGTAAAGAATTTAAACCAACACTTACACGATACTCATTTATCAACTGCATTGCTTCCAATTCAGAAACGCTATAAGTATAATTTTCAACTTTTTCAGTCTTAGCTTCAACCGAAGCTGTTTCTGAAACATCAGAGCTACAAGAATTTAAAGTAATTATTGTAACAGCAAGTAAAACTGTACGTAGTAATTTTATTTCCATAAAATAGTAGTTTAAGTTTAAAGTAGATTGTGGGGCAAACTCCTTTAAAGAAATTAGATATTTAATCTTTTTTCGTTACTCAAACTTATCAAAAATTTCGCTAAACAAAGCAAAATAATCGATGAACTACATTATTATCAATATATTGTAATTTTTTTCTTAAACTATGGAGATAATCTTTCTATCTTCCATGAAAAATCATCTTGGCTAGTATATCGAATTCTATCATGCAAACGATTGGGTCTTCCTTGCCAAAATTCCACTTCATGAGGAACCACTAAAAAACCTCCCCAGTGCTTCGGTCTTGGAATCACCATACTTTCGTACTCATTTTCTAGTTGTTTCAAATTCTCTTCTAAAAAAGTACGGGAAGGAACCACTTCGCTTTGGTTTGAAACAATAGCTCCCAATTTACTGCCGTCTGGTCTGGAATCAAAATAATTATCCGAAACAATTTCAGCGGTTCTTTGTGCAATTCCTTTAATAATTACCTGACGTTCCATACTATGCCAAAAAAAAGACAGACATACATTAGGATTATTGGCAATTGCTTTACCCTTTTCGGAATTATAGTTGGTATAAAAAATAAAGCCTTCTTCGTTGTATTTTTTTAATAAAACTACTCTGGCTTTAGGAAAGCCGTCTAGGCCAATTGTAGAAACCGTCATTGCATTCACTTCTTCAGTCCCACCAAAATCCTCTGTTTCATGAAACCATCTGTTAAAAAGATTTATAGGATCTTCAGGTATAGTAGACTCCAGCAATTCACTTTTATCGTATGATTTTCTATAATTACTTAAATCTTGCATTACTTTGGTTTATAAGGATTAATTCTTCTTTAAATTTACTACTTTTTAAACTTTTGAGAAATCAGGATTTCTCTTTTAACGAAAGTATTATTTTTAAATTCAGCTAAAACTCAAAATTTTCACCATCATCTGCCAAAAGCACTTCGGGAAAAATAGTCAGGGCTTCCTCTTTAAAAAGTTCTATATTTTCATATCGGGTAGAATAATGCCCCAGAATTAATTGTTTAACATTGGATTTCAAAGCAATTCTGGCAGCTTCTTTGGCTGTCGAATGCATTGTTTTGGCCGCTAAAGCTTCTTCTGATTGCAAAAAAGTGGCTTCGTGATATAACACATCTACTCCGCTTATGACCGGAATAATTTCTTCATTATAAACAGTATCCGAACAAAAAGCATAACTCTTTGGTGCTACAGGATCAAAAGTCAATTTCTCATTCTCTATAATCCTACCGTCATCTAAAACAATATCTTTTCCGTTTTTAATATTTTGATAATAACATCCCTCAATATTATAATCTTGGGCAGCCGCAATATTGAGTTTTCTTTTATCAATTTTCTCTTGAAACAAAAAACCATTAGTATAGACACGATGTTTTAAAGGAATAGTCTTTACTATAACTTTCTCGTCTTCATAAACTATTTCGCTTTCATTAGACTCTAATTCGTGAAAGTACAAACCGTAATTAGTCCACGAATTGGCTAAGCGCAGTTGTAACTTTATAATTTCTTTGATGCCTTTAGGTCCGTAGATATGTAAATCAGTAGTTCTATTTAATAAGGTAAAAGTCGATATTAAACCAATCAATCCAAAAAAGTGATCGCCATGCAAATGAGAAATAAAAATATGATTTATTTTGGAAAATCTAATTTTGTTTTTTCGAAGTTGCACTTGAGTTCCCTCTCCACAATCGATAAGAAATAATCTGTTTTTTATTTCTAAAATCTGAGAAGTAGGATTGGTAAAAGTACGCGGAGTGGCTGCATAGCAACCTAGAATGGTTAGTTTCAAGTTATTCTTTTATTTTGCAAAATAGTTATTGCATATTTGATTAAATCATTTAAACGATTAAACAAATAACCGAATACACCTATTTAAAATCCCAAATCTCTTTCAATCTCTTCCATTTCAATAATATCGTGCGCTTCCAATAAAGAAGGGACAGCGGTCAAGGCTTCTGGAATTGCATTGAAGTCAAAATCTGAAATGACGATAACAAATGATTTTTTTGCTTTTTTATGTAACTTAGACAAAGGCATAAATGTTTTAACATCAATTAACGTCAAATCATTATATGAGAGAAGATCAATAATTATATTGTGTTTTTCGAATGTTTTATATTGATGCGTTACTTTCATTAAAAAAGAAGTAATGTCGCCTTGAGTGTCCTTAATTGTAATGGTATGTCCTTTTTGATCTACTTTCATTGTATGTGTTTTATCAAAATTGTATGCTGCTAATGGCTGTACTTTTATTTTAAAATTATTGAATTTTTGATGCCAAAAGATAGATAACAGCCATTCTGATGGCTACACCATTTTCTACTTGGTTCAAAATTACCGATTGATTTGAATCAGCCACCTCTGAGGTAATTTCAACCCCGCGATTGATAGGACCAGGATGCATAATTACAATCTCTTTGCTTAGAGAATCTAAAAGCGGTTTATCTACACCATATTGTTGGGCATATTCTCTAGTTGATGGGAAAAAATTCACATCCATACGTTCATTTTGCACACGCAACATATTGGCTACATCACACCATTCTAGGGCTTTTCGCAAATTGGGTTCAACTGTTACTCCCAGTGATTCAATATATTTAGGAATTAATGTTTTTGGTCCGCAAACTTTAACTTCGGCACCTTGCATTTGCAAAGCATAAATATTAGATAAAGCGACTCTTGAATGCAATATGTCACCCACAATCACTACTTTCTTCCCTCCTACATCACCTAGTTTTTCTCTGATGGAATAACTATCCAACAAAGCCTGAGTAGGATGCTCATGAGCACCATCACCAGCATTTACAATACTTGCTTTTACATTTTTTGATAAAAAGTAAGCAGCACCCGGATTTGAATGACGCATGACTACCATATCTACCTTCATTGATAGGATATTATTTACGGTATCTATCAGTGTTTCTCCTTTTTTAACGGAAGATTGTGCTGCCGAAAAACTAATAACATCAGCTGATAATCTTTTTTGGGCTAATTCAAAAGAAAGTTTAGTACGGGTACTATTTTCAAAAAATATGTTGGCAATGGTAATATCTCGTAACGAAGGTACTTTCTTTATCGGTCTGTTGATGACTTCTTTAAAATGATCGGCGGTTTCAAAAATAAGGTCAATATCTTTTTTGTTGATGTATTTTATACCTAATAAATGATTTACACTTAGTTCGCTCATCTTTGTTTACTGATTATTATTAATTAAAAAAACGCCGTCTTCTCCTTCATTCTCGATCCAATTCACTTTTACCTTTTCATCGTTTATGGCATCTACCTGTCTCCCTCTATAATCGGGTTGAATAGGCAAATTGCGACTAAAACGTCTGTCAATTAAAACAAGTAATTCAATTTCCGAAGGTCTCCCGAAAGACTGAATCGCTGTCAAAGCAGATCGAATACTTCTACCGGTATACAAAACATCATCAATAAAAATGACTTTTTTGTTTTCGACTATAAAATCAATTTTGGTTTTATTGGCTTCCAATGGTTTATCCGTTCTTCGAAAATCATCTCTAAAAAAAGTGATATCCAAGTAGCCTAACTTAATTTCGGGTGTATTGTATTCTTTTTCCAATATTTCTTTAAGACGTTCCGCCAGGAAAGTTCCTCTTGGCTGAATACCAACCAAAATTGTATCCGAGAAATCGAGATGTTTTTCAATTAACTGACAAGCTAAACGATGTAGAATGATATTGACTTCTTTTGAATTGAGCAATACTTTTTGAGTCATAGTAAAGGTTGGGTTTGATTTTGCAAATATACAAATTCCGATTTATGATTTTATACTTATAAAGCGAGAAAATAAAGTCCTTTTTATTTTCTCAATAAAACGATATTCTTACAATATCGAAATTAAAAACCAAGGTATAAAAAAGCCCCGAGAAAAAACTCAGGGCCATCTATAAAATAATCCATTTAATAAATTAAGAATACATTTTAGTTCTCAATTCCTGAATTTTTTCATCATCAAGATATTCATCAAATGTCATGTAACGATCAATAACACCATTTGGCGTCAACTCTACTACTCTATTACCCACAGTTTGAGCAAACTCATGGTCATGGGTTGTAAAAATAACCGAACCCTTAAAGTTTTTCAAAGAGTTATTGAAAGCAGTAATCGATTCCAAATCCAAGTGGTTTGTAGGCTCATCCAGCATTAATATATTAGCGCGTTCCATCATCATTCGAGACAGCATACAACGTACTTTTTCTCCTCCAGAAAGTACTCTACTTGTTTTCAAAGCTTCTTCTCCTGAGAAAATCATTTTCCCTAAAAATCCTCTAATAAAAACTTCGTCACGCTCTTCTTCGGTTTTTGCGTATTGACGCAACCAATCTACTAAACTCAAATCATTTTCAAAGAAAGAATGATTCTCTGCTGGTAAATAGGCTTGATTTGTTGTAATTCCCCAATCAAAAGTTCCAGAATCGGCTTTTTGATTGTTATTTAAAATTTCGTAGAAAGCAGTCGTAGCCCGTGAATCACGAGAGAAAAGAACAATTTTATCGCCTTTTGCCATATTCAAATGAACATCTTTAAACAAAAGTTCTCCCTCAACAGAAGCACTTAAGTTTTCTACATTCAAGATTTGATCTCCCGCCTCACGATCCTGATCAAAAATAATCGCAGGATAACGACGGCTTGAAGGTTTAATTTCAGAGATATTCAATTTCGAAATCATTTTTTTTCGAGAAGTCGCTTGTTTAGACTTCGCCACATTCGCAGAAAAACGACGGATAAATTCTTCCAATTCCTGTTTCTTTTCTTCGGCCTTCTTGTTTTGTTGCGCACGTTGTTTCGCCGCTAATTGGCTAGACTCATACCAAAAAGTATAATTTCCTGAATAATGGTTTATTTTTCCAAAATCAATATCAGATATATGGGTACACACCGCATCTAAAAAGTGACGGTCGTGTGATACTACAATTACCGTATTTTCATAATTTGCCAAGAAATTTTCTAACCAAGCAATGGTTTCAAAATCCAAGTCGTTAGTAGGCTCATCCATAATCAGTAAATCCGGATTTCCAAATAAAGCTTGCGCCAAAAGTACACGCACTTTAATTTTTCCTTCCAAATCTCCCATTAATGTATAATGGTGCTCTTCGCCAATACCAAGATTGGATAACATCGAAGCCGCATCTGAATCGGCATTCCAACCATTCATTTCTTCAAATTGCACTTGCAATTCTCCAATTCTGTCGGCATTTTTATCGTTATAGTCTAAATAAAGTTCATCCATTTCTTTCTTAACAGCATATAGGACTTTATTCCCCATCAAAACGGTTTCTAGAACGGTATGTTCATCAAACATGTTGTGGTTTTGGTTTAAAACCGACATACGTTTACCCACTTCTAAATGAATATGTCCTGAAGTAGGGTCCATATCACCGGAAATGATTTTAAGAAAAGTTGATTTTCCAGCACCGTTAGCACCGATAACTCCATAGATATTCCCGTGGGTAAAGGTTGTATTTACTTCGTCGAATAAAATTCGCTTACCAAACTGAACTGATAAATTATTTACTGTTAACATGAATATTTTTTATAAATTTTTTGCAAAAATACGAAAAAAATACTGATTTTAGATCATGTTTAATTTGCCATTTTTATTTGATAAATAGCATCTAACAAACCATTTCGAGGAGTGTCCTGAAGGAGTTCCCAGAACATTATACCGCCCAATTTCTTTTTTATTGCATAAGATGTTTTTTCCTTTACCGAAGAAATATCATCCCCTGTTGCAAATATTTTTTCTTTTTCATTGTACCAGTATGCCGCTTTTGCTTTATTGTCCCAATAATAATTCCAACCTTTCTCTTTGGTAAAAGTAGTTGCGTAATTATTGAAACCGATGCCACTGGTATGCACTCCTGATTGATAGAGTCCGTTATTATTGTTAGCTACCTCTTTCCATACCCGAGTATAAAAAGCAGCTCCAATCACCAGTTTTTTTGCCGGTATTCCCAGTTTTAACAAATATTCTACTGCGCGATCCGTAGATTCTTCGGCAGCATTGGTACTATATATAGGCGTATGATGTCCCGTCACGGTTGAATATCCGTTTACCAAATCGTAACTCATAATATTCACCCGATCAACCAAAGGCATGATTTTTTTCCAATCTACAGATTCGTCCAAGAATTTCTGAAAACCTCCAGCTGCAAAACTAAGTTCATTTTTCGGCCCTAAAACCTTACGCAGAATTACTATCAATTCCGTAAAATTTTCCTTATCAGCTGCCTGATATAAATGTCCCGGATGTCCCTCGATTGTAGGGTATTCCCAATCCAAATCGATTCCATCACAATTAAAATAGTCATTCACTTCCTTTACTGATTTTGCAAAAAGCGCGCGTCCTTCTGCCGTTGAAAAAGCTTCGGAACAAGGCGCACAACCTCCCCATCCACCTAAAGACAACATTACTTTTAGTTTTGGATTTGTTTTTTTCAAAGAAACCAAATGTTTGATGGCAAGTGAATCTTGAGCATTGTCAACGGTTAATTTCCCCCCTTTTAAATGGCAAAAACTATAAATGATGTGAGTGAGTTTATTCACTTCAAATTCGTCAATTTTCTTATCATCTCCCGTATAATAGGCAATGACAGACATTTTTTTTTGACTTTGGGCAGAAAACGAAATTATCGTGACACCTAAGAAAAAGAACAGTTTTAAATACTTCATTTTAAATAATGGTTTAGGTTAGTTTCTATAGTTAAGGAATTCATTAATTGTAAATTAACAGAAAAAACCTGGTAAAAAACTTACCAGGTTATAATATCAAATTCTCAAAAAGAAATCAATATTTGTACAAAATAAAATATATTAAAACATAAATAACCAAACTCAATTCTAACAATTCTATTTTATTACTGTTTTAAAACTCCTATTAATTTTTTTAAACTGCTATATACTGCCAATTCTACATCTGCATGGTCTTTAGAATTACATTGTTCTAACAAATCATTCAATAAAGAGGAATTAGGCGCTTGCTTATTTTCTATAGTCAATAAAAGCTGTTGCGATAAATCACTTAGACTTTTTGATAAAGGTAAAATAGGTTGAACAAGCGGTGCATTCAAACTTAAATTAATTAAACTAGTATTCGTTGCAATCCATTTTTTAAAGAAACTACTCACCAAATCATTATTTTCTACACTTTTATTCTCTAAATAACGATTTACCGCAATTTCAAATTCTAAAGCGTCTGCGGCATCAGGTGTACAAGCATCCGCAAATAAGGTAAAGGGAGAATACATCTGATATTCAGTTCCACCTTTATTGCGGGAATACTTTTTCAGTGGTTCGCAAATATTCGAAAACTCATTAAGAGCGTCACTATTTTGATTGTTTACAATGTTTCTCAAAATAACCGCTTTGTTTTTTATATGCGTAAGTCCCAATTCTTCTAATCTAAAAGAAACCGTTTTTAATCTTTTGCGCATACTATTAACATCAGTAATATCTTCAGCCGACCATAATCGTTCCGCAATTGCAGCAGTTCTAGGCCAAAGTCTGGAATCTATTGTTGTGGGCGTAACCAGTTCAGTCCACATCGTAGCTTCACCACCTAGAATCCTTGCTTTTTCCTCTTCGGTCAAAACGGCATTTTTAGGCATTGGATCCACATTATAATGCTCTTCCACACCATAAACTAAGTCTACATAATACCCATTAGACAAAACCGTTTTATAACCTCCTTTAGCAGCGTCAACAAGGGATTTCCCAGCTGGAACTCCTTCATTGACTCCTTTCCAAGAATGAATAATAGCATCTTTGGACATGTCTTTTGTCATAATTTCCTCCCATCCCATCAATTGTTTTCCGTGTTTTTTAAGCATCGGAATTAACTTCATGGTGAAATAAGTTTGAAGATCATGATTGGTAACTAACTTATTTTTCTTTTTAAAGTCCTGAATTCTTGGATTTGAATCCCAATCTTTTCCTTCGTTTTCGTCTCCTCCAATATGGAAATAAGCTCCGGGAAACAAAGGACAAACCTCATCAAAAATTTCACTTAACAACTGATAGGTTTTGGGATTCGACGGGTCTAAAGTTGGATTAAAAATACCCGCATTACGTTCAATTGCATAAGTCGCCAAAGCCGTTGACTGCATATTCTTCTCAGAAGTTCCGTTAGAAAAACCAACCATTTTACTACCTATTTCAGGATAGGCGGTCAATATTGCCGAAGCATGACCGGGAACATCGATTTCTGGCACAACTAGGATTCCTCTTTCGTCGGCATATTTAACAATGCTTTTGATTTCTTCTTGGGTATAATACGATCCATCAGAAGCCATATTGGTCAACTTTGGATGTTTTTTTACCTCAATTCTCCAGCCTTGATCGTCAGTTAAGTGCCAATGAAAAACATTCATTTTGAGCGCAGCCATAGCATCCAGATTTCTTTTGATAACATCTACCGGTTGAAAATGTCTTGCAACATCAATCATAAGACCACGCCAAGTGAATCTTGGTAAATCAGTAATTGTGGAAGATGGAAAATAATACGATGTGCTGGAATTTTGCAATAGTTGCAATAAAGTTTCCAAAGCATGCAAAGCACCCAAATCCGAAGTAGCATTAATCGTTATTCGATTCGATTGAATGTCTAATTGATAACTTTCGTCTTCATAAAGTCCAATTTTTCCATTTTGAACACAATTTATTTGTAATTCTGCGTCAGGGAATTCGTTAACTTTAGTAATGAATCCTTGCGTCAGAAACAATCCAGTTCTACCGTCTAATCGTCGCAAAAAATTTGTAGTTCCTACAAAAATTCTAGGATTAGGATTTCCGGTAATATTTACTTTAAAATTTTTAGTTAGGGCAAAAACACCTTCCTTCAAATTTATATTTTGAGGCCATGGCATAAGATCCAATTGCTCTTTTTTTATTTGGGCATTAGATACAAAAGCCACAAATAAAAGGATCAGGAAGTATTTCATATATTATTAACTAATTTAAATGTTGTTTTTAATAATCGAAACGCTTAAAAGCTTCGATTGCTTCGTATTCGGCCAAGCCTAAATCATCGTACAGTTTTGCTGTATTTTTGTTGCGATCCTCAGCTCTTACCCAAAATTCTCTAGAGTCATTTCCTTGAAACATCACTCTGTCTTTCTGAGATTGGTGGTATAAAATAGCATGTCTTTTTAATAAAACCTCATCCGGACTTAAAGGAACAGCCATGTCTATTTCATGTAAATCCCACTCGTGCCAAGCCCCACGGTACAACCACAACCAACAATCGTCCATGTAAGGTTCTGGTTTTAATTGCTTCATAGCGGCAAAAATGGCATTCAAACAAACCTCATGCGTTCCGTGCGGATCAGCCAAGTCGCCGGCGGCAAAAACCTGATGGGGTTTAATTTTGGCAATAATATCGGCTACAATAGCGATATCTTCTTTACCTAAAGGGTTTTTCTTAATTTGTCCCGTTTCATAGAAAGGAAGATCTAAAAAATGGGTATTTTCATCTTTCAAACCAATATATCTGGTCGCGGCATAAGATTCTCTTCTTCTGATTAAGCCTTTCAATTTTCGAACTTCAAGCGAATCAATTTGATTTTCTTTTTTATTATTCAAAAAGTCAATGGTAGACTGGAAATTGATATTGCATTTTTCATTTTCCATAAAATCATTACAAACTTCAGCAAATTTTAATGCCTCATCATCTGTAACGGCAATATTACCGGAAGTTTGGTACACCACATGAACGTCATGTCCTTGCTTTATCAACTTAGAGAAAGTTCCTCCCATAGAAATCACATCATCATCCGGATGCGGGCTGAAAAGAATAATTCTTTTCTTGGCAGGATTTGCTCTTTCGGGTCTGTAGGAATCGTCGGTATTGGGTTTACCTCCTGGCCAACCCGTAATAGTATGCTGCAATACATTGAACATATTAATATTCAAATCATAGGCAGAACCTTCTTGGGCTAAAAGATCCGACATTCCGTTATTATTGTAATCTCTATCCGTTAGTTTTAAAATTGCTTGGTTGGTTTTTTGGCAAAGCCAAACGATAGCCTTACTTTTTAGTTCGGGTGTCCAGATGCATTCTCCAACTAACCAAGGTGTTTTGAATCGGGTCAATTCTGAAGCTGCCGATTGATCTAATACAAAAGTTGCATTGGTGTGATTTTGCAGGAAAGTGGCAGGAACTTCAGAACTTATATCACCTTGAATGGTTCTTTTTATAATATCGGCTTTGTTTTGCCCCCAAGCCATCAACACAATCCTTTTGGATCTCAAGATAGTAGAAACCCCCATAGTGATGGCTCTTTTAGGAACATTGTCAATACCGTTGAAATCCGAAGAAGCATCTACTCTGGTGATATGATCCAAGGTAATAATTCTAGTTCCGGAATTAATATGAGAACCCGGCTCATTGAAACCTACGTGACCTGTGCGCCCTATTCCCAACAACTGAAAATCTAAACCTCCAGCATTTCTGATATTCATTTCATAATCCACACAATACTGGTTCAATTCTTCAATTGCTATCGTTCCATCTGGAATATTGATGTTTTCTGGTTTTATATCTATGTGATTGAAAAGATGCTGATGCATGAAATAATAGTAACTCTGACTGTTTTCTTTGGTCATTGGATAATATTCATCCAAATTAAAAGTAATCACATTCTTAAAGCTAAGTCCTTCCTCTTTATGCATACGTACTAATTCTTCGTATACTTTTATAGGGGAAGAACCGGTAGCTAATCCAAGAACACAGGGTTTGTTTTTTTCTTGCTTTGACCTAATCAACTTTGCAATTTCTTGGGCAACAATTATAGAAGCTTCTGTAGAATTTTTGAAAATTTCATTGTGGATTTTTTCAAATCTAGTGTCTTCAAATTTACCTACACTTTTGTAGCTGATATCCGGCTTAATCTCTAAAGCATTTTTCATTTTTGTTTTTTTTAATCCATTAAACTAGGTACAAATTGTAAAAAAGGATAGAACTGTTTTAATATGGATTAAAAACTTTTTTTATTCTATACTGAAAAGACCTAAAATACTATTCGAATACTTTACTTCCCACTCCTTGTTTTATTACTGACCTAATTCTTTTTTGTGTATAAATTTATTTGATTTTCAAGTAGATAAAAGTACCTAAAACGTTTTTTTCCTAAAAATAAATTATACAAACTGTCCATTATTTTATACCAACAACACGATTTAAACAATAACATGTAATTTAAAAGGAAATCTTTTCTTCAAAGAACACTTAACATGCCAAAATGTGTATTAATTTTCCTGAAAAATGATAAAAAAATGGCATAAGTATTTTTCAACTTATACCATTTTAGCAATTAACTAAATTTTAAAAATTAGGACCGGTAGTATCCCACCAAAGTCTTGTAGCTCCGTTATCTGGGCCACCCAGTTTTGAGACACCTGAATCATAACCCACTTTATTATTACTTGACTCATTTTGAGAAAATGGTAATCTTCTAACACCTAATTCTGTACTTATTAAACCACCACTTTTATTGTTTGTAATTCTAAATAATTTTGGATAACCCGTTCTTCTGAACTCAGACCAAGCTTCTTGACCATCAGGATAAGTAGCAATCCATTTTTGAGTAATGATTTTTTCAAGATTGGTTTCTTTATCAGCTCCCCAAGCAACAGTAACCTTACTCACAGCTGCCGCATTATTAGCTGCATTAACAGGGTCTACATAATCCTTAGCCATTTTAGTATCGTCTGCAATATAAGCATCTGCACCAGAAACTCCGTTTTGATCAAAAGATGCTTTAACACCTGACTCATATAAGTCTTTTGCTGTACCGCCCATGTTCCATCCTCTTAAAGCGCCTTCTGCTCTTAGAAAGTAAGCCTCTGCAGTAGTCATCCATGCAACTGCTCCTGTTTTAGTTCTAGGTCCGGTTTGTGAAAATTTAGAATAAGCTCCTGCCGGATAAACGATACCTGTTCTTACTCCCTTAAATTCACCTGCAACAATTCCTGAAGTGTTCCAGTATTTATCGATACGAGGATCAGCATATCCACCTAATATGGATTCCATATCTGCACCCATAAATATTCCTGCCCAAGCATGACTCATTACATCAATAACGTTTAAATCTAATGGTGATTTTACAAGCATATTATCAGAGGCAGTAGCCAACACTCCTAACGGATGAGCTATTGCTTTTTCAGCCTGAGTTTTTGCTAAAGCAGCATCTACTTTTGAAATGCGCATGGCCATTCTTAATCGCAATGTATTTGCATATTTAACCCATTGCTTATAATCACCGTTATACAATGACAAATCAGTTCCAGTAAATGCAGAAGCTTCACCCGCATTTACTCTTGCTGTCAATTCAGTAACTGCAAAATCTAAATCTTTAAAAATATTATTATAAATTTCTTGTTGCGAATCATAAGTAGCTCGTTCTTCACCATATTTTGAGTATACTGCAGGACCATACATGTCTGTGATGCGTTGCATCGTTGCTGCTTTCAAAATCAATGACCACGCATAATAATTATCAGAAGTCCCTTTTGCTCTTTGTTCAATTTTATATAAATAGGCAATAATACTTACATAAGCATCATCCCAAGCATAACTATTCCATCCGGAATTTAAAACATAATCATGATTATTCGCAGGTCCAAACATTACTGGAGTCGTCATGTAACCTGACCAACCATCTGCTTGCAAACTTTGCTGAATTTGGTATTGCCAAGTAATATCACTAATATACAATCTGTTAAAAGCGGGTTTAATTAAACTTTTAATATGATTAAAATCCTGCGCTAACTGCTCAGCTGTGGCTGATTCTGGATTTGTATTTATTTCGTTAAAATTGTCTGTACACCCTACTGCTGCCAGTAAAGAGAGACAAACTGCTGATCTTTTTATTTTATTTATTATCATGATTGTTAGATTAGAAAGTTATGTTTAAATTAAGACCAATACTTCTTGTTGATGGCATACCAAAAACATCAACACCTTGCAAACCTTCCCCGGTACTTAAAGCAATATTAGGATCAAACGGTGCTTCTTTGTGAATGAAGAATAAATTTCTAGCAATTAATGATAAGCTAGCAGAATTTACAAAAGGAATTGCTTTTTTGTTAAAAGTATATCCAATAGAAACTTCTCTTACACTTACATTTGTTGCATCATAAACATATTCACCCGAAATCCCATTTCTTCCACCTACTTTAGTATAATAAGTCTCAGCATCCATTGTTGTTATAGCTGTTCCATCAGGAACTCTTACACCATTTATTGCTTTACCACCTGCATTTCTAGCATCACCTGACGCTTTTGAAACACCATTTCTATCGTTGATTGCTTCGGTTAAACTTAAAACTTCTCCTCCAAATCGACCATCAAGTAATACATTAGCGGTGAAATTTCCTATTTTAAAAGTATTTGACCATCCTAACATAAAATCAGGATTTGCGTTTCCTACTTCCTCCCAATCTGAAGTGGCAATATTATTATCTTTATCAATTTGAATTCTACCTTGAGCATCTTTTACAAAATTTTTACCCTCTATAACTCCAAAAGGTCTTCCTTCAACAAGTGAAAAACGGTAGCTGTTTGATCCGGGATCAGTAAGTATAATTCGGCCATCTTTTTCAGTTGGAATATCGTTTACTTTACTTTTGTTTTGAGAATAATTAACTCTTGACTCCCATCCAAATTTATCGTTCTTGATAATATCTGCAAACAATACAGCTTCGAATCCTTTATTTGTTATACTTCCTGCATTAATTACATAGTTAGTATAACCATTTGCATTAGTTGATTCTGCAGCAATTTGAATAAGTTGATTTTTTGTTTCCGAATCATAGTAAGACAACTCAAAACCAAGTCTGTTGTTAAACATTCTCCATTCAGTACCAACTTCAAATTCTGACTTTAACTCTGGTTTTAAACTTTTTCCTGGTAATGGCCCAGCTGCTGGATTAACTGGTTGTCCTGCAACGATTGATGTTGTTGGATTAGTTAGGTAAGCAGAAATATCACTTCCAACTTGAGCATAAGTAGCACGTACTTTACCAAAGTTAATAAAATCTGGCATTGCAGTCATTTCACTTAATATAGCTGTTAAACCTACAGAAGGATAAAAGAAACTTGGTTTATCTGTATTAACCAATGTTGAAGACCAATCATTTCTAGCAGCAACATCTAAATACAAATAACTTTTATAACCAAAAGTAGTTGTAGCAAATACAGACTGCACTTCTCTTTCGTATGCTGATTGAATATTACCGTTATTGGTTGAGAAATTCCCTAAAGTAAAGATATTAGCATTGACTAATCCACCACCAATTCCAGAATCAAGGGTAACTCCTCTCGATTTTCCATTGTTAATACTTGTACCAATAACTGCATCAAAAGAGAAATTATCAGAAAAATTAGCATTAATCAAACCTATTAAATCTGCATAATTTTGAGTAGAAATAGTTGTAACATCAATTAACCTTCCATTTTTATTTACAAGAGATGTAGCAGAAGTTGCATACATTTCTTTCTCAAAATTACTCTCACTTCTATTATAACTGTACCTCGAAGTTAAACGGAACCAGTCATTTACTTTATAATCTAAAGCTATAGCTCCATTAAAGAAATTATTGGTATCTAAAGCTTTCTGTCTGTTAATTTGCCAATATGGATTTTCATTGTTTTCGTTTATAGATCCTCTAGCAAAACCGGGATAATTTTGTTCCATCAAGTTTCTTGCTGGATCATACACCTCATAATTTTTTAAATCTGCAAAACTAAAAGCTCTTGGATGAGAGTAAGCTCCTGCAACAGGGTTAAAATACAAACCGTTCACTGGTCTATTATTAATTTTTTGACTTGTATAATTTCCTGTAACGGCTACATTTAGTCTATCCTCAAAGAATTTTGATGTTTGATGGATACCAAAATTATTTTTCTTCAAATGATTTCCTGGTATGATACCGGAAGCGTCTGTGTTAGCATAAGTCAAACTAGTTGAAGCTCCTTCTGTCGCTTTTGAAAAAGACATCGAAGTAATTTGCGTAATTCCAGTTTCAAAAAAATCCTTTACACCATCTTCTACTTTTTGCTTTGCTCCCCAGCTTCTTGCATCCCCGGTAAGAGAGCTATAATCAGACTGAAACTTTGGTAAATAAGCCACAGATTCGACATTTGTAACAGAATTAACATTAAAGGTTTCAGATCCTGTTTTTACTTTTTTAGAAGTTAACATAATAACACCATTTGCTCCTTGGCTACCATACAATACCGAAGCAGCTGCACCTTTAAGAACAGTCATTCCTTCATAATCATCTGGATTAATCAATGATACTACATCACCGCCATCACGGTTACCACCAGCTAAATCTCCAAAAGTACCATTTGGCTGACCTCCATTAGGGTTTGACAACGGAATACCATCAATAACATATAAAGGCTGGTTATTTGTAAATGAAGAATTACCACGAATAACTACTTTAGTTGAACCACCAGTTCCTGCTGAACTTTTTGTAACAGCCACACCAGCAATTTTACCTGCAACCGTATTTACAATATTAGCATCTTTTACACGTACTAATTCTTCTCCTTTTAATTCTTGAGTAGAATATGTTAAGGATTTTTTCTCCTTTTTAATTCCTAATGAAGTTACCACTACTTCAGAAAGAGCATTTCCCGCAGCTTCTTTCAACTGTACTTTAATAGCACTATCATCCACAATGACAACATTTTGAGTTTCAAAGCCTATATAGGAAATCACCAAAGTTCTTCCCTTTTGTGCTTCAATGAGAAATTTACCGTCAAAATCGGTGGTGGTTCCTTTATTCTCTCCTTGCACATTAATGTTAGCCCCAGGTAATGGAGAGCCGGTCGCATCGGTTACCATCCCTTTGACTGTTTTCACTTGAGCAAGCGAAACCTGCGCCGTGAAAATAATCATAAAGATTAAGATAATTTTTTTCATTTTAATTGATTTTTGTTAGTTATACCGTAAAACTATATGTTAAAGCAGTCTTAAAAAAAAAAATTATACTAACAACCTGAAAACCGACATTAACCACTGACTTTTATAAACAAAGTGTACTTTGATACCAATCTTGGCAACAAAAAAAATAAAATATTCAACAAACAACAGTATTTATTCAACGAAGTGTTTTTTCAAAGTCGTTAATATGTTAAATTCATATTATTTTGGATTTTAATCCAATAAAAAGCGATTTTTGCCTACAAATTCCTTAAAGTTGCAAAATAATCATGCTATTCATTTTTGAAAAGCAAGGATTTAACCTCTAAATCATTCCTAATTGAAGCTCCTTAAAAAAATAAAAATAAACACTGAGATTCGAAATCATTTTTGGTTTTGGATCCTCTTTTTTTTAATCAACTTCTTGCGTTGGGGATCCTATTTTGATGATTATCTCTATTCATTTAAATCCAATTTAATTGAGTTTTCCTTACACATCCCTTTTGTGTACTTTAATTTGTTAGTGCTTATTCCTCGTTATATTGTAAAATTCAAATATTACAAATATACTTTAGCGCTACTGGCCAGTCTGGCTGTAATTTATATAACAAGGACTGCCTTGACCTATTACATGATTTCAGAAAACATTTGGCCTGAAGCCAATAAAATGTACAAAGCCTTTGATATTAATCATATTGTTGCAGTAACCATTGGAGAAATCTATGTCCTGTCAATTGCTTCATCTGTTTTCTCTACAATGAACTGGCTAAAGGAAAGAGATCGCAATACGATTATGAAGCAGAATCAATCTAAAATGAAGCTCAAATACCTTAAAACCCAAATACAACCTCACTTTTTTTTCAATACCCTCAATAATCTTTATGCTTTGTCCTTAGAATCGTCAAAGAAAGTTCCTGATGTTATCTTGAAACTCTCCCGATTAATGGAATACGTCCTTTACGACATCAAGGGAACCCAAATGGTTGACCTTACAAAAGAGATTGACTATATTCAGAACTACATCGAAATAGAGAAACTACGCTTTGAGAATGTAGATGTGGCTGTAAACATAGAATCTAACATTGAGGACATTAAAATCCCACCTTTATTAGTTATCACACTGATTGAAAACGCTTTCAAACATGGAGGCCCCTGCAACAACAATCTCAGAATCAAGATCAATTGTAAAGTTATCGACAAAGCCATCCTACAATTTGAAATACTAAATAATTTTGTACTTTCACAAAATGCAAAAACTAAGAAGGGAATTGGTTTATCCAATACTAAAAAGCGACTAAAATTGATTTTTCAAAATAATTTTACTTTAGAAAAAACAGTAAAATTCAATTATTATATCATCCGATTACAAATACCCGTTCAAAATGAAGATTAAATGTGTTTTGATTGATGATGAGCCCTTGGCAACCAAAGTCCTGATGAATTATTTCACTAATTTTTCAGATTTTGAGATCATTGGCACATTTCACAATCCTATTGAGGCTCTAGATTTTATAAATAGTAACAGTATTGATGTCGTTTTTTTGGACATCCATATGCCGGTAATGACTGGATTTGAATTGATTCGATTAATTGAGAACAAAACCAAAATTGTCATTACAACTGCCTTTCGGGAATTTGCCGCCGAGAGTTACGAACTGGATGTTTTGGATTATTTAGTAAAACCCATTCCACTTCCTCGTTTTATTAAATGCATCCATAAAATTGAGGCCGATTACAATTTGAAAAACAATCTTAAAATTGAAACCCTTAAAATAGATCCGCATATTTTTATCAAAGTAGATAAGAAAATGGTCAAAATCATAATTGATGAAATTCTATTTATTGAAGGGATGAAAGAATACATTAAGGTGGTCACTGCTGATAAAACCTATATTACCCACAAATCATTGACTGCACTATCAGAAGAACTACCCGAGGATCAATTTACCCGCATCCATAAATCGTATATCATTGCTGTCAATAAAGTTAAATCTATAGAAGGAAATAGAATCCAAGTACATTCCTATACCTTGCCCATAGGGCGTAATTACAGCAAAGATGTAAAAATTAGGATTTTAGACTAAATCTAGAAACGACAAATACTCTTTAAAATTCATTAAAAATACAGTTGATTATAGAAATCGTGTCGATTGTATAATTTTAATCAATTTTCTTATAAATAATTTTTTTTTAATTTACTTAAAAGATACTTTTACAAATAGAACTAATTTAATAATCTAAAAATTTAACCTAACTTTAATTATGAATTCAGAAAATTCGCAAACCAAATGGGGGCAATTTATCCCTTTAGCCATTGTCTTCTTTTTTTGGGGATTTGTTGCTGCCAGTAATGATATTTTAATTCCCGTTTTCAAAACAGCCTTTAATCTAACACAAGGCGAAAGTCAATTAGTCTCTTTAGCTTTTTATATAGCCTATACAGTAGGTTCATTGATATACATGGGGATTTCTGTTCTAATTAAAGAAGATATTGTAAACAAAATTGGTTACAAAAATGGACTATCTTTAGGTTTAGCCATTTCAGCTTTAGGAACCTTATTATTTTATCCCGCAGCAAATACAGGCTCATTTCCTTTAATGTTATCCGGTTTATTTATTGTGGCATTGGGTTTCTCGTTGCAACAAACCGTTGCCAATCCGTTAGCAATTGCTTTAGGGCCTATTTCAACGGGTTCCCAGCGATTGACTATGGCTGGAGGAATCAACAATCTAGGAACCACCATTGGTCCACTTATCGTTAGTTTTGCCATTTTTGGAACTAATACAAATGGTAGTACTAATATGAGTATAGAAAGTGTAAAAATCCCTTATCTTATCTTAGGTCTTGCCTTCTTGTTAGTAGCAATCTTATTGAAATTTTCTTCTATTCCGGAGCGTCCGGCAACCATTTTAGAAGTGGCTGACGAAACTGCAACTGCAAAAAAATCAGCCTTGCAATATCCTCAATTAGTTTTAGGAATGATTGCCATCTTTTTATATGTTGGTGTCGAAGTATCTACAGCCAGTAATTTACCTGCTTATATGGAAACCCATTTAGGATTTTTAACACATGAAGTTGCTCCCTATATTTCTCTATATTGGGCGAGTTTAATGATTGGGCGTTGGACTGGAGCGGTTGAAGCTTTCACCAATGATATTAGCTTGAGAAAAATATTGCGTTTCTTAGCTCCTTATTTAGCTTTTGGAGTATTCTTAGCCGTAAATGCTATTGCAAAACATGATTTAACTCCTTTTTATGTTTATGGTTTAATTATTCTTGTACTTATTGCTGCTGATATTGCCAGCAAAGGAAATCCAGCCAGAATGTTACTTATATTTTCAACTTTAGGAATTTTGGCTCTTTTAATAGGAATGTTTACACATGGAATGGTCAGCGTTTATGCTATTACAAGTGTTGGATTATTCTGCAGTACCTTATGGCCTTGTATCTTTACTTTGGCAGTAAGCGGATTAGGTAAAAACACTAGTCAAGGAAGTAGTTTCTTAATCATGATGATCATGGGTGGAGGAATTATCAGTTGGTTGCAAGGTTTTATCTCTGAGACTATTGGTATCCAAAACAGCTATATCGTTGGAGTTTTGTGCTTTGCCTACTTAGCGTTCTATGCTTGGAAAGTAAGCGGAATCCTTAAAAGTCAAGGAATTAATTTTGACTCAAAAATAGCAGGAGGACATTAATCCCAACTATTAAAAATTTTATACTGCATTGGAAATTAATTCTACGACCTGTATAAATTTGAAAAAACCACCAAATAGTTATTTGGTGGTTTTTTTATGGCATTGATTTTGAGTTTCCAATTTAAAAAAAATATATTTGTTTAAAATTTGATCTATGAAAAGAACTGTACTCCTACTCTCCTTATTAATCCTTGTAACAGCTTGTGGAGCTAAACAAACGCGTAGCATGCTCTCGTCAGGAAACTACGATGAAGCAATTAGTAATGCGGTATCAAACTTAAGAACGAACAAAGACAAAAAAGGGAAACAAGACTATGTATATATTCTCGAAGAAGCCTTTGCTAAAGCCAAAGAACGAGATTTAAATCATATAAATTTATTAGCCAAAGATGCTAATCCGGCGCAATTAGAAAAAATGTACACGACCTACTTGCAATTAAATCAGCGTCAGGAAAAAATTAAGCCCTTGCTTCCCTTGCGATTAATTAATGAAGGGCGAAATGCTATTTTTCCTTTTGATAATTATAACGACCAAATCATAGACAGCAAAAATGCTTTATCGGCTTATTTGTATTCCAATGCAAAAAAACTGCTATTGTCATCTGATAAAATGAATTTTCGTAAAGCTTATGATGATTTGGGCTATTTAAACCAGATAAATCCAAACTACAAAGATGTCTTGAAATTGATGGATGATGCTAAATTTAAAGGAAACGATTATGTTATGGTTAATACTAAAAATGAAACCAACATGATTATCCCCGTTCGTTTGCGCAATGATTTACTGGATTTTAGCACCTATGGATTAAATGACAAATGGACCGTTTACCACAGTAACAAACAAAAAGGAATTAATTATGATTATACAATGATGATTAATTTTAGAGAAATAAACATTTCGCCCGAGCAAATCAAAGAACGAGAATTTATCAAAGAGCGTCAAATAAAAGACGGTGTCAAGAAACTATTAGATGCCAATGGAAAACAAGTTTTAGACAAGGATGGTAAAGTAGTTATGGTAGACAATCTTAGAAAAGTAACGGTTCAGATTTATGAATTCAGACAATTTAAATCCTCTCAAGTTACCGCAAAAGTGGATTACATAAATTATAAAAACAACCAACTTTTACAATCTTTTCCGATAAGCAGTGAATATATTTTTGAGAATATCTATGCTACTTACAAAGGGGACAAACGTGCTTCTGACGATAATTACTACTCTTATTTTGACAAAAAAGCCGTTCCTTTTCCTAGCAATGAACAAATGATTTATGACACTGGCGAAAATTTAAAAGCCAAGATAAAAGACGTTATCAATAGAAATCCGTTTAACAGATAGATTTCATTACTGTCAAACTGAAAAGTTATTTAGAAAAATATTTGAGTTTTATTGTTCTCTCCTATTTTCTAAATAACTTTTCTATTTTAAAGTCCATCAAAATAATAAAATCAAGAGTAAAACTATAAATGGATTCAATAACCCAAATTGCTTTAGGAATTGCCGTTGCCGAAGTATGCGCAGGAAAAAAACTTAAAAACAGAAGCTTTTTATACGGTGCTATTTTTGGAACAATTCCTGATTTAGATGTTTTAGTGGGTTTATTCCTAACAGCTGTTGAGGGAATTAGAATTCACCGAGGTCTTAGTCATTCTCTTTTTTTATTTCTTTTTCTATCGCCTTTTTTTGGCTGGCTTGTTAGCAAAATTGAAAAAGGAAAAATCAACTTCCTTAATGCAACAAAGATGGTTTTTTGGTGCCTCTTCACCCACGTACTACTCGATATGTTTACTTCTTGGGGAACACAAATTTTATGGCCGCTCGAGCATCGTTTTGCTCTAAAAACAATCTTTGTAATTGATCCTTTGTATACTATTCCCTTACTTATTACGCTAGTAATGGTTTGGAAAACAAAAGAAATACCGCTTCGCCAAAAATACGTTTGGAGAGGCTTATTCATCAGCAGTGCTTATCTGATTTTATCCTGCTTTATAAAATTACATGCTTTAAACCAATTTGAAAAAGCATTGAAGAATCAAGGAATCCAATATTCTGAAATTATAGTAAAACCAACGGCTTTTAATCTCATTTTATGGAATGCAAACGTGTCTACAGCTGATGATTACTTGCTTGGCGATTATTCGCTTTTGGACAGCCAAGCTATTTCTTTTACTGCTTATTCGAAAAACACTACTTTGGAATCGAAACTAAAAGGAAACTCTGATTTTGAAAAGCTCAAAAAAGTGAGTGAAGGCTGGTACATCATCTCGCAACAAAATGAAAGTTTGTACTTCAATGATTTGCGTTTTGGTCTCTTGAACAATAATCCACAGCAACCCCAGTTTGCTTTCAGTTATCAATTTATCACTACTGATTCCGGCTTAAAAGCAATCGAAGTACCAAAACAAAAAAGAGATGGAAAACTACTGCTAAACAGAATTTTAAACCGAATTAAAGGAAATTAATTATCATAGTATGCAGAATCGTTATTCCCTAGTAATCAGTCCACCAGATACTATTATTGATTTAGTAAAATCCATGAAAGAGCAATTAGCAGATCAAATTGGTTGGTTTCACAGTAAAAATTCCTTGGCACATATTACCATCAATGAATTTATAGCCACCGATGCTGAAATCGATAAAATCAAGAAACAGTTGGCTACTATATCAGATTCCTTGAAGCCAACAACAGTCTGTTTAAATCATTTTGACAGCTATCCCAACGGCGCTTTTTTTATCGCTCCAGACGAAAATTCAACCGAAAAGCTGAAGAAAATATTCAAACACATTCATCAATTCTTTCGCACGAAAACACTTTTTAAAAATAACGAACCCCATCTTTCCATTGGACGCCAACTAAAAACAGATCAACTAGCAACAGCCTACAGTATATTTACTCACGTCGACATGAATTTTCTTTGTGAGAGCGTTACTTTGCGCCGTTTTGATCCAAACAAAAAACAATTTGAAATAATCAATCATTTCATGTTTAATAATGATCCAAATTCTTCCTTTGTGCAGGAAACCCTTTTTTAGTTTTTTAGTAAAACGCAAATTATCTTAAATCGTTTTTCAAGAAAAAAACGTAACTTTAGGATATGAAAAAGCATTATAACATTATTATTGCCGGCGCTGGTGGTATTGCGGAAGCTGTTGCCTTATTATTGAACGAATGGAGTGAACTGACTCCAACTATCTTTATTGGTGACAGAAATCTTTCCAAAGCTCAAAATGTAGCCCAATGGATTCAAGAAGGCACTACAAAACCCTCTTTTATAAAAGCTTATCATCTTCCAGAAAATGGAATTTCTGACGAAATGAAAGCCATTTTTGATCAAGGTAACATCATTCTCGACTGCCTACCTGGTAGTCAAGCACCTAGAATAGCACAGTTTGCCAAGGAATACGAACTGCATTATGCAAACCTTACAGAATACGTTTCAGAGACTGAAAAAATAATGACTTTGGCCAAAACAGCCAAAACAGCCTTTATACTTCAAACCGGTCTTGCACCTGGCTACATAGATTTGCTTGCTCATGGCCTTTTTCAACAATTCTGCAACGATTTTAAAGTGAATACTGTCGATAAATTAGAATTAAAAGTGGGTGCGCTTACAATGCATGCTGTGGCTCCCCATTTTTATGGTTTTACATGGAGCCCTGTAGGTGTGGCCACAGAATATCTCAAAGATACAATTGTACTGAGAAACTATATCAAAACTACGCTTCCTTCCTTATCCGAAAGAGCCACAATTATTATTGAGGGCATCGCTTATGAGGAAGATTTAACCTCTGGAGGCGCAGCCGATTTACCGGATGCGCTTATTGGAAAAGTAAATTCACTGAGCTACAAAACCTTGCGATTTCCGGGACATTATGCCTGGGTTGAGGAACAAATTTCCAATTTTGAGCACTCTAGTGACCGCATTAAACAGCTACAGCAAAAAATGGAATCCGTCATACCACATATCGAAGACGATCAAATTGTACTCTATGCCGCAGTAGAAGGCAAAGATGCAGAGGGTGTTTTGCGCAGACGCGAAATTGCCAAACGTATACTTTCTCTAAAAGTAGGAAAAAATCAGTTGCGAGCCATTCAAACTACTACGGCGGCTCCCTTAGCCCAAGCGGCTCAACTGTTACTTGAAGGCAATTATTCTGGTATTTTACTTCAAAGCCAAATTGATCCTTTCCTCTTTTTGAACGGGAAATTTATCACAAACGTCTACGGAAAATTTTAAAAGAATGATTCTTTTTTTCGAAACTTAATCTGAGGTATAACATCCGATATGAATTCGAAAAAACAACTCCTAAAATGATTTGTTTTTGTACTTTTGAAATATAAAGAATCGCAAAAAATAAAAAGCCTCAATACTAAAATGAATACTTATTACCTACACGACGGAAATGAAAGTAGTGGTCCATTTGGACTGGAGGAATTAAAAACTAAGAAAATTACCAGTTCAACTCCTGTTTGGTGTCAAGGTATGCCCGATTGGAAAAATGCTGGAGAAGTATCTGAATTGAGAAGTATCCTAATAACTGTCCCTCCTCCTCTAAAAGTAGCTGCACCAAAACCTAAAGTCGAAAAAATCAAAAAAAATCATCTTATTTTTGGAATCAAAAGAAGCTACTTTTATTTAGCTTCAACTTTATTTATTTTAATCATTGGTACATTTATTTTTAATATCGTTCGTGAAAACAGAAGAGCCGACTTAGAATTAAAAAACAGGATCACTGAAAAAGACAATCAACAATACCTGATACAACAAAAAGAGATTGAACAGCAAAAAAAACTGCTCGCCGAACAAGAACAAATCGAAGCGGAAAGAATTGCGATAGAAAAAAAAGAAACGATTACCAATAGACTTTTGGAAATCCAAAATACCCTTTCGGGCAACACTAGTGATTTAGAAATCCTAAAAAGAAAAGTAATCGACGCTTCCGGTTTTAAGTTTTTTAGAACCCCCGAAGAGAAAACGGAAGAAATCAATCTAATCCAGAATCAAATTCAATCCTTGAAAAAGGATATTGAAAAATTAGAACAAGAAAATAATCAATTAAACT
The DNA here is from genome assembly GCF_020911885.1 of Flavobacterium acetivorans. Classification (NCBI taxonomy): domain Bacteria; kingdom Pseudomonadati; phylum Bacteroidota; class Flavobacteriia; order Flavobacteriales; family Flavobacteriaceae; genus Flavobacterium; species Flavobacterium acetivorans. Next base: position 2,646,852 of record NZ_CP087132.1, on the reverse strand, counting down.
TAGAATTAGAAAGAATTCGCTAAAAAATTCTCTGCCAAAAACCGAAACTAAAAACATGAGATATGTTATTGCCTTTTTTTTACCTTGGTTATCTTTAATATTACAAGGAAAAATTCTGTCTGGAATTATTTGCTTGTTTTTACAAATCACAATTATTGGATGGATTCCAGCTTGCATTTGGGCATTTACCGCTTTAAATAGAATGTATGCCGACCGAAGAACACAAAAAATAGTAAAGGAAATCAGAAGAAATAATTGATTTTTTTCTAATCGGTTTTAATCCTTAATCGCATTTTAACCATCCTGTGATACTCATTCTGGTATTATGTGTTACCAAAACTTCATGTACTAATTCGTCACTTTTGAAAAAAACAGTTTTTCCTTGAGTTGGTGTTATTTTTTGATTGTTATTAGCTTGATGTATCAATAGTTCTCCTCCGTCACTGCTTTGCCAATTGCTGTTCAAATAACTGATCATGGAATATTTTCTGCTCGGATTATTTTTAAACTGATCTAAGTGTTTTAGGTAAAAATCTCCTTTTTCGTATAAGGAATAATGAAACTCATAGCCCGTTATTCCGGTATAGCAACTTTGATTTAAATAGATTATAAAATCCTCTATTTGCTTAAAAAAATCATTCTCAAACGAATTGTTGTTTTTCTTGTCTAACCAATAAATTGAATCACTTCTCACGGCACTATCATAAGAAATAAGTTCTGAATTTCCTGTTCCTGCTTCGATCAACAAACTTTTTTGCTGCAAAGCAAGTAAATTTTGTTTCAAATTGTTAGCTAAATCATCGCTTAAAAAATTTTCAGAAATCCCTACTTTATTTTCAATATATGAAGCAATAAGTGCTTCAAAGTTATTTTTCATGGCTTTTTAAATTGGCTGTATAGACAGCCAACGTTGTAAGGTAGTATAAATTAGCACTTATCTAACGAACAAGCAATACTATTTTAACCAAAATAAAGCTGTGTCCAAAATAGCTAGAACTCTAGTTTGGTAATTTTAATAATTTATAGTATAACTTTTAGAAAAAAGTACCGTCAACATAATACCAGTTTCCATTTTCAAGTTTAAAAATAGAATGCTCATGATGAATCTCAGACTGGAGTTGGTTATTGATATAAAAAGCCTTGAATGTGACTGAATTTATTGAGGAATTCAAAACTAACAATTTAATCCATTGATTACTTGTTGCCCATTCTAGAATATCCTCTTTTTTATGGTGTTTTCGGGTTGAAAAATGGGTTGTTGCAACCAAATAATCTGCGTTATGGGTAGCAAAAGCAGAATAACGCGAACGCATCAAAGCCTCTGCTGTAGGTGCTTGTTTTGTTCCAGAAATATAGGGTTTACAACAATTTTCAAATTCGAGTTGTGAACCACAATAACATTTAATCATTTTATAAAACAGTTATAGATGTCCATTAAGTGCTATAATTTTCTGATGCAATTGATTCAATAAAACTTGGTATTTACTAATTTCAATTAAATCTTCATCATCTTCAGAAAAATCAAGTAAATCATCTAATTCTTCGCTGACTTCTACCAATTTATTATTAGCTTCCGTAGCATTTTTATTAGCTATTAAATCTATGATTTCCTGAACATTCGCTTTTAATGCATTCAATTTATGGTCTTCCATTTCCTTTATAATTTAAATTTCTTCTGAAGATTTAGTATCATTAAATTTCTTTACAATCTGCTTTAGTTTTTCCTTACGAAGCATTTGAGCTTGTTTTGCTTTGTCCTGGGCTTTGTGCAATTTGTCGTTATGCTTTTTGATATTTCTTTCGTTATTTCTACTCATTTTTTTTGATGTTTTATGATACTAAGACCTGATTTTCTCCTTCTGAACAACAAAGTTTAGTCAACTGCAAAGTTCGGTTTTTTAATTCAAACCCGATTGCTTTTCTTTCATCAAAGTTTAGCTTTTTAACTTGTAAGCTAAATCCCTTTTTAATTTTTAATTATTATAAAATTAACACTTATTTTAGACAGAAAGTCCCTTTTTTTATGCTTACTAAACTTTTTTATATATATTTATCGCTTTATAAAAAGTTTGCCCAAAACCTACCTAATAATAAAAATGGATTCTGAAAAAAAGTGGTCCCAATTCATCAATTGGCTTTTAAAAAAACCAAAAAGTATTGGCTTTTTCATATCTCTTTTCCTGAGTATTATTGTTTTTTATATCGTTTCGCAACAATATCAAATTGCAAAAAAAAATGAACACTTGGAAATGGATAACTCATTAAAAGCCATTAATCAAAATATTGACCAATCCCTTAAAAACTGTTATACCTCTACTCTTACGCTAGCACTTACGCTCAATAATGAAGGAATCCCTGAGGACTTTGAATCTATTAGTAAAAAACTATTGGAATCTAATAATAGTATTGATGCAGTAGAATTAGTTCCCAATGGTGTCATTCGATATGTTTATCCTTTCAAAGAAAATCAAGCTGCTTTAAATTTAGATATTTTAAAATCGAAAGAGCATCAAAAAGAAGCCTTAAAATCCATTACAAATAAGAAAATGTATTTTGCAGGGCCAATTAAATTACAACAAGGAGGTTTAGGGATTGTAGGTAGATTCCCCGTTTATATCAAAAATAAATTTTGGGGATTTTCGGCCGTAATTATTAAACTAGATACCTTATTAAAAATATCTGGAATTAACTCGATTAACAAATCAAAATATTTTTTCCAAATCTCGAAGAAAAATCCACTGACACAAAAAGAAGTTTTTTTCTTGCCCTACGGAGGGGATTTATCCGAAACTTATTATGTAACCAATACAATCCCTGATGGGGACTGGAAACTATATTTGATTGCTAAAAACCCTAATAGCTTTTTTATTCCGCTTTTACTTCCCGCTACGTTAGGCTTTATTTTGGCCGCTTTATTTGGTTTTTCAATAACTCTATTATTAAAAAAACCAGCCGAATTACAACAATTAGTTAATGAGCAGGCTTCAAATCTTGAGGAAAGTGAAATAAAATTCAAAACTATTTTTGATCAAGCTTCCGTAGGAATTGCTCAAATGGATTCACGCACTGGTAATTTCATCAAGATTAATAATAAATATTGTGAAATGCTGGGTTACACTCCTTCGGAAATGAAAAACAAAAATTTTCAATCGGTAACCCATCCCGAAGATTTAGAGATCAGCTTGTCTTACATGGAAAAGCTCAAAGAAGGAAAAATAAGAGAATATTCTATCGAAAAAAGATACTTAACTAAATCGGGAGGTGTTTTTTGGGGAAATCTATCAATCTCTCCTTTTTGGGAACCAAATCAAAAAATCACAACTCATATTTCCATAGTTGAGGACATTACTTTAAGAAAAGAGAATGAGGATTTAATTCAAAAAAGTGAATTGCGATTCAAAAGTCTGTTCAACAACTCTCCTGTAGCGCTTTGGGAGCAAGACTATTCAGCTGTAAAAAAACACCTAGAATCTCTAAATCTAATCAATGAAAATCCCGAAAAGGTTAGCCTTTATCTAAAAACAAATCCTGATTTACTATTCAAATGTTTCTCATTGGTAAAAGTTATTGATGTCAATAAGCAATGTCTTATTCAATACGCTCCAAGAACCAAAGAGGAAATTCTTAACAACAGCAATATTATTTTTGAGAAAGAATCCATTCCTTCTTTTACAAAACATCTGATAGCCATTTGTAAAGGGCAAAATTATTTAAAAATGGATGCCCACATAAAAAACCCGAAAGGAGAAATAAGAGACATCAATCTCATTTATAGCGTGGTTCAAGGCTATGAAGAAACACTGGAAAGAGTCATCATATCTACAGAGGATATTACTGACCGAAAAAAAGACGAAAAGCTAATTTTAAATTCACAACAAAAAATTGAATCCCTTATTAACACTATAGACGGAATCGTTTGGGAATGTGATATTCAAACCTTACATTTTAATTTCATCAGTAAGAAAGTAGAGCATATCTTAGGATATACGGCTGAAGAGTGGTTAGCCAGTCCTACTTTTTGGCAGGATCACATCTATGCTGATGATCGTAAAGCCGTGCTAAAATACTGTTCCGAAAAAGTTAGCGAAAATTTAGACCATGATTTTGAATATCGAATGGTGGCCAAAAACGGTACTATAGTCTGGCTAAGAGATATTGTGAGTATTGTATATGAAAACAATCAGGCAGCGAGTATGCGTGGTATTATGATTGACATTAGTAAGACTAAAGAAATAGAAAAAGATTTGAACAATTCCTTCCATTTGGTCAACGAACAAAACAAACGCTTATTGAATTTCTCACATATTGTTTCTCATAATTTAAGATCACATACCAGCAATATTTCATCTATCATTAATTTAATAGAAACCTCTGAATCCGAGCAAGAAACCAAAGAAATGGTGCAACTATTAAAATCAGTTTCAAATTTGCTTAATGAAACCATAACTAATTTAAATGAAATTGTTGATATTCGGAAAAACACCAACTTAATTACTGAAAAGCTAAACCTTAAACAATACATTAATAATGCTTTAACTGTTCTTTCGGATCAAATTAAGGTGAAAAATGTGAAAATTATTTGTACCGTTGGGGATGCCATTGAAGTGAATTATAATCCAGCCTATCTGGAAAGTATTTTATTCAATCTTATTTCAAATGCCATTCGCTATAGTGCAATAGAAAGAAATCCTACCGTGTCTATTTCTTGTTCCGAAGAAAACAATAAAAAAATATTAAAAATCTCTGATAATGGGATAGGAATAGATTTAGTCAAAAATGGTGATAAGATTTTTGGAATGTACAAAACATTCAGTAACAACCCTCATTCAAAAGGAATTGGATTATTTATAACAAAAAACCAAATTGACGCTATGGGAGGCAAAATAAGCGTAGAAAGCGAACCTAACGTAGGAACAACATTTAAAATCTGTATTCAATGAAAAAGAAAGTATGGGTAATTGATGATGACCCTATATACCAAATCATCGCAAATAAAGTAATTCAAAAATCTGAAATGTTTTCTGAGGCAGAATCTTTCAAAAATGGAAAAACAGCTATCGATGCCTTAAATGGCCAAATCAAAAATACTGAATCGCTTCCGGATTTAATTCTGTTAGACATTAATATGCCCATTATGGATGGCTGGGAATTTATGGAGAAAATGACTACTATTAAACCTTTAATTAACAAACAAATTCTTATTTACATAGTAAGCTCTTCCATAGCGCAAGAAGATAAAACCATGGCAAAAAACCATCCCGATATTTTAGGCTATCTGTCAAAACCGCTATCAATAGATGACTTGGTACTTATTGCTTCGAATGATTAAAAGAGTTTTCTTTTAATCATTCGATTATAAATAGTGTCGAAAAAGATTCTTTTCTTACTGATTTTCCAATGCTATTTTCCTTTTTATTTCCTCCAAAGTTTTAGTACTAAAGATCAATTCATCAATGATTTCTTTTCTTAAAATATCTAAATCCTCGTATTCGAAATATTTCGCCCATGAATCCAGATTAAAAAGATTGCGAATTTGCTTGATTTTCTTAGTTGTTTCAAAACTCGTTCTAAGAATCGCTTTACCGTCATAGTTTGGATTATTTCTATGCTGATAATTCACGGTTTTCTTCGTGTAATCAGCCTCTAAATAATACAATTCATCTAAGGCATTGTCAGGATAAAAACTATCCCATGTAGCATAACCCAACTTAGTTTTAGAAGTCGACTCGGGCTCCATCGGCTCTAAACGCCATTTACTATTGGCTAATCTTCCCCAATGATTGGATAATCTATACATCCCCGTTTCGGTATAATAGTATGAACTTCCCGCTTTGCTTTGAAACTGAGGCTGTAGTCCTTCGATAGAATCCAAAAATATTTCATTAAAAACACAAAATGTGTTTTTAAACGAATTAGGGCTAGGTCGAAAAATTTTTTCCATGGGCAAATATAACCAGAAAGCGCAGAACATGAAAACACAAGTTATAATTGATTAACTTTGCCAATTCAAAATATTAAAAAGAAAAGATTATGACTAAAGGTGCCGAAGAAAAAATGCTTCAAAAAGGAGTTTTTACAGGAATCATTGAAAAGGATGAAAACAACAATTTTTTTTGTGGTGAATATCTTTTAGATTATAAAATGGTTATGGCTAAGCACGCTGTTGGTGATTGGATTACTATAAAATCAATTATTGAAAATCCAAGTGACATCAGTTACAATAAGTACCCTAAAAAGTCAAAAAACTTTGATAAAGCAAACAATAAACCACAACAATAATTTGATATTCAAAAATCAATTAAAATAAATAAAAGCTCATTTTTTTATTTATTTTTTACTATAAAGTAAAAACTTAAAAAAAAGTGTACCTTTGCAAAAAATTGTTGATTTTGGAATTATAGCATAATAATTCCATATTAAAAGACAAGTAGTTACCATATTTATGAAAAAAATAGTTGAATACCGCAAGCTGCTAAACGTAGACAAAACTGCAGAGTTAAAAGATTTAAAAACCATCTACCGTAATGCGATGAAAGAAGCGCATCCTGATAAATTTCAAGGAGATGAAGCTGGTTTAAAAGCTGCCGAAGAAAACAGTAAAAAAATTATTGAAGCTTATCATTTTTTGGTGAGTATCAATCCGGAAACAATCAAACAAAACTTACCAGAATATACAGAAACGATTTCTACATCAACAATCACAGATTACAAATTTGTTGAAGGTCGATTAATAATCAACTTTTCTAACGGAAGTGTTTATGAATACATTAGTGTGCCTAAAGCAACTTATGTAAAAATGGTAAATGCTGATTCTCCTGGAAGATTTGCAAAAAGACACATCCTTAACTCTTTTACTTGGAGAAAAACAATTAACCAAGATTAGATTTAAACAGAATAACTTTAAAAAAGCATCCTCATCTCGAGGGTGCTTTTTTTATACCAAAATATTTCCTTATTTCAGATTTAAAAACAAGCGAAAACGATTGTGAATTTAACTTACTTTTAGTACTTTTAACAGCATATCAAAACAAACCTAAACTATTTTATAATGGATGACCCTTGTCGCTTATATAAATCGCAATACAAAAAAGCAAAAGAAACGCTAGATCTATTATTAGCGCAAAAAGCTGAAATCGATTTTAAATTAGAAACAAATCCTATTAGCGCTTCCTTACATAAGGATTTAAGAACAATAAATCTAGAAATTAAAATTACCCAGAACGAGTTAGAACATGCGGAGTCTAGCATACAGGATTGTGAACTAAAACACAATCTGACTAAAAATTAAGGTCGTTACTGCACTACTTATTTGTATTTCTTATCTACTAATAAAAGTCATCTGCTATAAATCAAATTATAGCCCGTTTTGTATGCCCGAGAATAAATAAACACCTAAATATCAACTAAAATAAAATTCCTGTAATTTAAAAAAATCATCAATTGATTGTGTAAAAAAATAAGGAACGAATAAAGCCGTTTATATTTTTTGTAATTTAAAATATAACAAAAAATTAGCTCCAAAAAAGATTTATACTTTGATAAAATTAAATACTTTTGCACACTTAACTTAATTAACTAAATTAATAATGAAAAAAATAGTTTTATTACTTTCAGCTACTGTTGTTTTTATTTCTTGTAGCAAAGTTGGAAAAGATGAATTCCTAATCACTGGTACTGCAGCCGGTATTGAAAACGGAAAAACAATAATCTTAGAAACACCAGATGCTAACGGTATGGGAGTAGTTTCTATAGATACTGTGAAAGTTGAAAACGGTAAATTTGAAATCAAAGGAAAAGTTACTGAACCGTCTTTCCATATGTTACAATTAGAATCCGCTCCTGGTACAGCACCTTATGCTAAAGTTCCTTTTATTCTAGAAAACGGAGAAATTAATATTGCAATAGATAAAGACAGTATTCATAAATCTAAAGTTTCTGGTACTTACAGCAATGACGAGTATGTTAAATTTAATGAAGAAATGAAGGTAGTTCAAAAGAAACTAATGGATTTTCAAAATAAAAACATGCAAGCAATGAAAACAGCACAGGAAACTCAAGATACTGCTGTGATCAATAATTTGATGAAAGGTTATTCAAAAATACAAGAAGAAGTAGGTGTTGCCTCTAAAACGAAATACACTACTTATTCTGAAACACATCCAAAATCATTCATCAGTGTTTTAATCGTACAAGGAATGCTTAATGATCCTAGCGCTGATATTAAAAAAACAGAAGCAATCTACAATAGCTTAGATGAAACTTTAAAAAATTCAAAACCAGGTAAAGCTATAAAAACTAGACTTACTGAAATGAAATCGCCTTCTGTTGGTGCTAGTGCTCCAGCTGTAGGTGACGCTAAATGAACTTCTAATTTTTCTGCTCCTAATCCTGACGGAAAAGTCATTTCTCTAAAAGAGAGCTTAGGAAAAGTTACCATTGTAGATTTTTGGGCGTCTTGGTGTGGTCCTTGTCGTCAAGAAAATCCTAACGTAGTGGCCATCTACAAAGAATTCCACTCAAAAGGATTAAATATTATAGGAGTCTCACTTGACAAAGATGCCGCTAAATGGAAAGAAGCCATTGCTAAAGATAAATTAACCTGGAATCAGGTTTCTAATCTGAAGTTTTGGGATGAACCAATAGCCAAACAATACCAAGTTGAATCTATTCCTGCTACTTTTATTCTGGATGCTTCCGGAAAAGTAGTTGCAAAAGACTTAAGAGGCGACGAACTTAGAGCAAAAATCAAAGAACTTTTGGCTAAATAGTCTGTTTCTTCAATCAAAATTAAAATCTCCCTAGTGGAGATTTTTTTTTATTTTATTCAATACCAATACGTTAAAAATAATACTAAAATTAAGTGCAAAATTAGTTTGTAGAAACGAAAACTGTTGCTATATTTGCACCGCTAACAACAACAAAGTGTTGTACTCAAAGGCTTCGGGGAGATACTCAAGCGGCCAACGAGGGCAGACTGTAAATCTGCTGTGAAAACTTCGCAGGTTCGAATCCTGCTCTCCCCACTAAAAGGGTAAAAGAAGCAAAAAGGCAACTTTTTCAATCTTTTCAAAAACGTGGTAAAACCTGCAAATCCAAGGATTCGCAGGTTTTTTTGTTTTAAAGCACTTTTCAATATTTATAAAAACGCTCTGAATTTCTATGGCAAAATCGTGGCACATTTCCATGTCGTCAAAATGTGCCACAGAATACCACTTAAACACTTGTAAATACAGAGGTTAACGAGATTAACGACTTGTTTTTTTGATGCTATAATTCTACATTTATTAATCTAAAAAGTTGAATTATGTTAGAGAGCAGCTTTGGGTTGGTTTTCTTTTTGAAAATGCCCCGCAATGAAAGTAAAATTAGAACCGTTTACCTTAGGATAACCGTAGATGGCATTCCAAAGGAAACATCCACCAAGCGAAAATGGGACAGCACCCGCTGGGATCAGAAAACCGAAAGAGCGATCGGCAGTAAAGAAGATGCAAGATCCCTTAACTTTTTTTTGGATTCGCTGATTTTAAAAATCAATGAGTACAAAACAGAGATTATGTACAGCGGAAAACCAGTAACTTCTCAAAAGGTTATGGATTACTTACTGGGAAAGATTACTCCAAGGGTTAAAGTGCTGGAAGAATTTCAAAAGCACAATGATGAAATGACTGCCCTGCTTGGAAAAGGATATGCTAAAGGCACTCTTGATCGCTTTACCATTACAATAAATCATTTAAGATCATTTATTCGATTTAAATTTAATGCTGATGATATTGAATTTACAGATCTAAATCTTGAATTTATTAAGGACTTTGAGTTTTACCTGAGAACAGTTCGAAATTGCAGCAACAATACCACGCTTAAATACATTGCTAATTTCAAAAAAATTGTCATTCGTGCAATCGATAAGGAAGTTATCCTAAAAGACCCTTTTAAAAACTTTAAAAGCCGAAAAACCAAAATGGTTAAGAAACCTCTTTCCACACAAGAACTATATGAATTGGAAAGGCATTATTTTACCACAGAAAGACTTAATGTCGTCAGAGATGTATTTGTATTCCAATGTTACACGGGATTGGCTTATATCGACGCATATCAATTAAAAAAAACCGATATCAAAGATGGTATTGACGGGAATGCTTGGATAATGTCTGAAAGACAAAAAACGGGTTCTCCCACAAATGTCCCACTATTACCGCAAGCACTAAAAATAATTAAAAAATATGAAGAGCACCCTCTCTGTTTACAGCGTGGCACCGTTTTACCAGTTTCTTCCAACCAGAAAATGAACGAGTATCTTAAAGAGATTGCGACTCTATGCGGTTTTCCCTTCACACTAAATACACATATGGCACGTCGAACCTTTGGAAGTACAGTTACATTAAACAATAATGTCCCCATTAATGTAGTTAAAGAAATGCTAGGCCATGCGTCTGTCAAGCAGACGGAAGCCTATGCCATTACAGAGCAGATAACCATTGGACGTGAAATGTCACTGCTAAATAAAAGACTGACTAAAACGTCCCTTAAAATGTCCAAAGTAGATTTGGCTGTACTTTCTAGATTAGAGAAAGATATAAAAACAATTAAGGAAAAATATAATATACCCTCATCTTAATTCATATACTGGAAACAAAAATAAATATTAAAACAAAGAGGTTATCTCACTAGTTATGAGATAACCTCTTTTCATGTAGTTCAACTTCACTCCTATAGTCTGGATGGTATGAGGGGCTGTACTTGAAATATCCAAAATCTTGAAGCTGTTTAAAATATTTATGGTATGTTGGCAGTGTATTTATATGCGACAATGCCATTATTTTACTGCGACTGACTTTGATTCTCTGACATTGTCCCTGCCTATAACCTAAATTTAGAATTGCCGCTAAAATGGCCAGATGCCAAACATTAAGCCTTGGATCGTCCATATAAATGGATAAATAGTTCATGATTTGATCTTCACTTGGTTTATTTGTTTGGTTCATCATTGAAAAGTTTTTGAAGATCTTCTTTATTGTAATAATACGAACCCAAAACTTTTTTAAATCGGACTTTCTGTGTCACTCTGAGATTCTGCACTGAACCTGCAGAAATATCCAGCAGCTTTTTGACTGCCTTACTTTTGAGCCATTCTGACTGTGCTATTTCCGTTTGCGCATGAGTGGTCTCTTGAACTATAATGCGCATTTTATCTAATAATTGCAGACCAAACTGCCTTAAATCTTCTTTTGTTATAATTTCTTCCATATCATTTTTTATAAAATTTGACTGTCACATATTTTCATTTACCAAAAAATAAATTCTGCTCTTTTGATTTCTTTTTTTTAATCGGTACAACTACTAAATTATTAGAATGATACAGAAATAATCAATCTTCGGCTTTAAAAGGAGATTCTTGGCTATGATTGGCTGTTCATCAACTCTTGGCAATTAATCTATAGTAGAGGCAACTTCAAAAATGCTTTCAAAAACGAGCCTTAAGCAAACTAATCATCCTCGAGTTGAAGAAAACCTTCAGCGATAGTATTTTGTAATTTTTTGCCGAGAGTTTTTTTGCAATTTTCTGTATTGGAAAATAGGTTTCACAAAACATCACAAAATAAAACAAAGAATCCCAGTTAAAATGTCATAAAAAGGCATTTTAACTGGGATTCTTCTTTCTGTTTATTTAGCTTTATTTGCAGATAGTTTGTTCCTTTTTGTACCATTATTGTACCACGAAAATAATTTTCCTTATTGGATTTTTTTTTGGCGAAATTATGACACACAGAGAGACACATAGACACAATGGGACACAAAATTAGTCACATTATGAGTTCTAACATTGAGGTTATCAGAATTTGTGAGCACTGCAAAAAACAGTTCATAGCCAGAACAACGCGTACACGGTATTGTTCGCACATTTGCAACAGCCGTGGTTATAAATCAATGGTGCGCAAAGGAAAAGTAGAAAAAAGCAATAACGAGATCGTTCAGCTTTTAAACACAGATTTAGAAAAAATAAAGCCACTTGAGTTTTTAAAAATTACTCAGGCAACCCTTCTTTTTGGAATCAGCAGAAGTACGCTTTACAGGTTAGTTAACAATGGACAGCTGGACATTGCAAAGTTTGGCAAACGAACTGTTATCCGCAGATGCGATCTTGAAGCTTTTTTTGCAATTCCTGTACAGGATGTAACCTTGAAAACTGGACAGCAATTTCCTGGTTTTGACAATTGCTATACTATAACGGAAATTCAACAGAAGTATAATATTTCTTCAGGAGCGCTCTATCTATTGATTCAACGGCAGTGTATAGTAAAATATTCCGTTGGAAAATTCACCTGTGTAGCCAAACAGGATATTGATATAATTTTTAATGCTGGGGACAGATGAAAAATATAAACGTTACGCTAAGAAAAAGAACCCTTCCAAGTGGTAGGATAACATTGTATCTTGATTTTTTTCCACCGATATATAACACTAAAGCCCGTAAATTTTCCCGCAGGGAGTATTTAAGTTTATTTTTGGTTCCAAAACCAAAAAGTGCTATTGAAAAAGCTTTGAATTCCGAGAACCTATATAAAGCTGAAATTATCTGTGCAAATAGGTTTAATGAAGTAAATAAGCCGCAGATCTACAATCCTTTTGAGATGGAGCAACTTCGTCTTAAAGAGATTGGCGAAAAATCATTTCTGCAGTATATCAAGCTTGTTGCAGAGCAAAAAACGGGTAATAACGGTGATATTTGGACTTATCCCATTATCCACTTTGAAAATTTTCTTAAGAATGAGGATTTACTGATACAGGATATCGATGTGACTGTTATAGAAGATTTTAGGGAGTATCTCTTAAAGGCAAAATGTATCAGGAAAAAGGGTAAGTTTTTAGCTCAGAATACAGCTTTAACTTATTTCAATAAGATCAAAGCTACTCTTCGAAAAGCATACAAAAAAGGATTGCTGCAGACCGATGTCAATGCTGCAATTGAAAGCATAAAGGAACAAGAGTCTCAAAGGAATTTTCTAACCATGGAAGAAGCTGTAAGGCTATTTAAAACCCCTTGTAAAAAGGAAATTGTCAAACGTGTCAGTCTTTTTTCTCTGCTAACAGGAATACGCTATTCCGACATAGCCAAACTTACATGGGAAGAAGTACAGTACAGTAAAAATGAAGGACATTATATAAGAATTAAGCAGCAAAAAACTGACAGACCGGTAACCCTTCCTATTTCTCAGGAAGCGTTCGAGTTCTTAGGTGAAAAAGAGGTACAATATAAGAGAGTCTTTTATAATTTAAAAAAATGGGACGTAGACCGTTTGCTGCCTATTTGGGTTAAAGACGCATCAATTGAAAAACATATAACATTTCACTGCTTTCGGCATACGTATGCAACATTGCAGATGGCGGCAGGTACCGACATTTTTACTGTATCTAAAATGTTAGGTCACAAAAATATAAAGACCACTCAGATATATACAAAAATCATTGATGAGAAAAAAAGGGAAACAACAAATAAAATCTCATTTAAATAAAATAAAATTTTGATACGATTATTATTACTACTTTTTTTGAAAAAGACAGACAAATATTCTAGGAGCATGAAATCCATTTTATTGATTTATAAAAGTATATTTACAAGTAAAATAATGCCACAACTTATGAAGTAAAGCCATCATAATTTAGTTGAATTGGTGGCATTTTGTGAATAATATAAACCAGTTAGCCGTAATTCTGAAATCACCAAAAAACATGAAAGAAATATTAAACGATTACATTCTGCCTTCGGGTGTACTTTTGACTTTTATTGCCGCGACTGTAAACATATACTTTACGAGAAAAAATCTTAAGACGACAAAGTATATTGACACTATTACTTCAGAAAGAATTAAATGGCTTTCAATAATTAGAGAAGAAATAACTCATTTGGTTGCTGTTATTTCCGAAACCTTGATAATTCATAAAAGGGCAATTGAAGATATTGAGTCTCAAAATCCAAGTGAATCGTACATCGATAATGCAAACTATGAATATCATCGACATTCGTCAGATTCATTAAATGAAAGTTCGTTAGTAATTCAGCCGAAAATCAATTTTCAAGAAATAATTAAAAAACTACATCTTTTAAAATTAAGATTTAACCCAAATGAAGATGTGGACATTTTAAACTCAATACAATTTTTTCTTGATTTTTATATGCTCAAATATGTTACAACAAAAGATTTGGAAGAAGCAAAAGCCAATTTAAATAATCTTTCCAATCAGACCCAATTATTACTTAAGAAAGAGTGGGAAAAAGTTAAGCTTGAAACAAAAGGTAAATAGAGAACTACCTTGAACAGCCATCATATTCCATTGCGGTTTTTCAATCACCGGAACACTTTCTTTTTCAATATATTTATCAAAGCCGAGACAAATCTGCTACGTTTTGCGATGCAAAATATGCAAAACGTCTGTAGCCAATGTTTAGGGAAAAACCATAAAATAAAACATGACAAAATTAGTTATAGACACATGCGTTTGGTTGGATCTTGCAAAAACTTCAAAAGGTGAAGAAACTTTAAATCTACTTTCTGAATTTTTAGAACAGGGCGAAGTATCATTAATTTTACCTGAAATAATATTTTCCGAATTTGAAAGAAACAAAGAACGAATAGTTCTGGATGCAGGTAAGAGCCTATCAAGTCATTTTAGAAAGGTGAAAGAAATGGTTACGGAACATGCTAAAAATGAATCCAGGACGCAAATTCTATCCGAACTCGATGACATAGATAAAAAGATTCCAACACTTAGTGAAAATGCAATCCAAAGTATATCAAAGATTGAAAAATTATTCAAAAATGCTGAAATTATTGATGTTACAGATTCGATAAAACTTAGAGCAGTGCAGCGAGCGATAGATAAAAAAGCTCCGTTCCATCTGTCTAAAAATAGCATTGGAGATTCAATCATACTTGAATGTTACAACGAGTACAAAGAACAAAATTCAGCTCAAGATTTTGACATTGTATTTGTAACTCACAATGTTAATGACTTTAGTATTAAAAATGGAAATCACAAATTACCGCATGAAGATTTAAAGGAAATATTTGATGATCCGAAATCTCAATATTTTATAAATCTTGCAGAAGTTCTTTATTTAATTAATCCTGACTTAGTTGAAGAATTTAATTATGAAAACGATTGGGATTTTGGATTTAGAAGTCTTTCTGAAATCCTCGAAGTACAAAATGAAATCGAACAAAAAATTTGGTACAATCGACATAAAATGCGCGAGCAATCAATTACGCAAGGTAAAATTAAACTAATTGATAAGAAAGATTTTCATATCAAAACAGCTAATAACACAATTATTGAAGACATTTGGGAAGGTGCTTTAGATGCCGCAAAAAAAGTTGAAAATATTTACGGCGAAGAAAATTTAGAATTTGATGATTTTGAATGGGGTATGATAAATGGAAAATTATCTGCTTTACGTTGGGTTATTGGTGATGAGTGGGATAATTTAGATACTTAATCAACACTACCACTAACAACTATTATCTTATATTGGAATTTTTCAGTTGTCAAACCATTCATCTTTTTCACTATATTTATCACCGCTAAGACAACTCTACTTCTTTTTTCCCAATCGAAAGTTTAAGAAAAAGCGCCAATTTTCAACTGAAAATTGGCGCTTTTTCTAATTGGAAAAACCGGTCAAATTGACCACCACTTTCCAGTGTAAATTGACCACCAGTTCCGGAGCAAACTGACCACCACTTTCCAGTTCAAATTGACCACCTAATTTTGGGGTAAATTGATTATTAAAAACTACTGACTTTTTCATGTTGTTAGCACCATACATTCGTTAAAAAAATACGGATTATGGCAAACAAAATAACAGACATGAGTAAAATTAGAAAAGTAATTAAATTCTATTGTGAAGGAAAGAGTAAGTTGTTTATAAGTAGCTACTTATCCCTTTCCAGGAATACGGTAAAGAAGTATATTTCTTTATTTGAAGTTCTCGGATTAAACTTTGAATTAATTGATAGAAAAACAGATACAGAACTAGAACTTTTGTTTTCACAGACTACTGTGGAATCCATTAGTCCCAAATTGCAGATCCTATACGATTTTTTCCCTAAAATGGAACGTGAACTAAAGAAAGTTGGCGTTACCGTACAACATATGTGGGAGCAATATATTGCCGTAAACCCCGATGGTTACAGGAGTTCGCAATTTGCTCATCATTACAAAGTATGGGGTAAACGAGTCAATCCTGTAATGCATATGAATCACAAAGCCGGTGATAAAATGTATGTGGATTATGCCGGAAAAACACTCTCCATCATTGATAAAGATACCGGAGAAATCAAAGAAGTACAGTTTTTTGTAGCCATATTGGGAGCCAGCCAATATACCTATGCAGAAGCTTCCATGAGCCAACAAAAGGAAGATTTTGTTACTTCGGTAGAAAATGCCATGCGTTTTTTTGAAGGTACTCCTGCGGCAATTGTTCCCGATAATTTAAAATCTGCAGTGATAAAAAGCAGTCGTTTTGAGCCAACAATCAATGAAACCCTGGCTGATTTAGCGGAATATTATCAAACCACAATCTTACCTGCCAGGGCTTATAAACCAAGGGATAAATCATTGGTTGAAGGTGCGGTAAAGATATTGTACAGAAGGATTTACGTAACTCTAAAAGAAACCAAATTCTTTTCTCTAGAAGAATTAAACCAGCAGATATGGGATTTATTAGATGCTCATAATAGTCGAAAACTCACAGGACGTCCTTACTCCCGTAAAGAATTGTTTTTAGAAGATGAGAAACAAAAACTACGCCCACTACCACAAGAACGCTTTGAAATCAAATACCAATCCTTTGCAACGGTGATGCAAAACGGACATGTCCAATTAAGTCAAGACAAAAATTACTATAGTGTTCCGTATCAATATGTAAAGAAAAAAGCGAAACTCTTGTATACCAAATCAACGGTAGAGATCTATTACAAATACAATCGAATAGCCATTCATCCGAGGAATTACAAACCTTATGTCTATACCACAACCCCAGAACATTTAGCCAGTACCCACCAATTTGTAGCCCAATGGAGCGCTGCCCGCTTCATTGATTGGGCCAGTAGTATTGATGAATCCGTAGGAGAATATATTTTGCAAATAATCGAAAGCAGAAACCACCCCGAACAAGCCTATAAAAGTTGTCTGGGAATACTAAACTTCGAGAAAAAGGTAGGCAAGCGGCGATTAATAAATGCCTGTAAACGGGCACTTGATTTTAAAATTTACAATTTTAAGACCATACAAAATATTTTAGAAAACAACCTAGACCACATTGATTTTGAACAAGAACCCGAGCAGGAACTCCCTGTTCACGGCAACATCAGAGGAAAACAGTATTATAATTAAATTAAAACCCAATAATCATGAATGACCCGAGCGTAAGCGAACAGGCGTAGCAATCCACAGTAACAAAAATGAAACAAATGAAGCTTTATGGTATGCATAATGCTTTTAAAACCGCCATTGAAAGCGGGAAAACTGACCATTACACACTTGATCAGTTTGTATCGATGCTTATTGATGCCGAATGGGATGAAAGGCATAATCGTCGCATTGAACGCAGTATCAAAAATGCCCGATTCCATTACAAATCAAATATTGAAAGTATCAATTTTGACCAAACCCGTAATCTGGATCGAAACATGGTGCTACGTCTGGCAGAATGCGAATTTGTAGAGAAAAACGAAAACATTTTAATCACAGGAAGTACTGGTGTAGGTAAGAGTTATTTAGGTACAGCATTAGGTTATCAAGCCTGTATACAGGGTTTTAAGGTAAGTTATTTTAATACTTCAAAGTTGTTTGCTAAATTAAAAATGGCCAAAGCAGATGGTTCTTATCTTCGAGAACTGGCAAGAATAGAACGGCAAGATGTTATTATACTGGACGATTTTGGACTCCAAGCATTAGATAGTCATAACCGAATTACCCTTTTAGAGATCATTGAAGACAGACATAATAATGGTTCTATAATTGTAACATCACAAATCCCAGTGCAAGGCTGGTATGACATCATTGGAGAAAAAACAATAGCTGATGCAATTTTGGATAGGCTGATACATCAATCTCACCGAATCGAATTGCACGGAGAATCTATGAGAAAAAAAAGGGGCATAAACAAAAGCTAATATTTAAGTATATTTGAATACTAATTAACAGATGAAAAAAAGTTGTTTTTAATGAAAAATGGAGGTGGTCATTTTGCTCCGGAATTAGGTGGTCATTTTGAATTGGAATCAGGTGCTCACTTTAAATTGGAATTGGGTGGTCAATATCACTGGAATTTGCAGCATTAGTTCAGGACACGAGGTACAATAGTACCCATGAGCTCATTTATAGGACCCAAGATCAATTGGTTGTTCCTTGCTTTTGCACTATTTCAAGACTGACACCCGGTACCTCTATTCTAGTTAGTGCGGTCATTACTGTCATCGCGAACACTATAGCTGCTGAAACTTTAGTTTCCGCTGATGATCCCGATTTGTCTGGTGTACTCAATAGCTATTCTGATGTACAA
The DNA here is from genome assembly GCF_020911885.1 of Flavobacterium acetivorans. Taxonomy (NCBI): domain Bacteria; kingdom Pseudomonadati; phylum Bacteroidota; class Flavobacteriia; order Flavobacteriales; family Flavobacteriaceae; genus Flavobacterium; species Flavobacterium acetivorans. The sequence continues at coordinate 2,628,290 of NZ_CP087132.1, read as the reverse complement.
TTGATGCAGGATGTTTATGATTATATTTTAAACCATTTGGACTTGCCATTACCTTCTATGAAAGCACTTTCGAGGATTTTTGGAACCAATGAAAATAAACTGAAATATGGATTTAAGCATTTGTTTAAAATGGGCATTTACGAATTTTATGCTATTGAACGGTTAAAAAGAGCCCATCTTTTGATCCAACAGACGACAATACCCTTAAAAAGCATTGCTATTATGGCAGGATATCCGATCTATCCTAATTTTTCTAGGGCTTTTAAAAAACGATTCGGTTATACCCCAATGGACGTTAAGAGAAGGCTTTCAGGTGTTTTATTATGGATGGTGAGTACTGAGCTCTGGGCTATGAGTTATGGGTTATGGGTTGTCTGTTAACGGTTATCTGTTCTGGGTTGTAGTTGAAAAGTGAATTTTTCGGTTCGAACCGGCCCTAAAGAAGCTGAAAATGGAAAACTTGTACTTTAAGTAGAAACTGCTGTATTTGTGTTTGTTGGGTATCAGTTATTGAGTATCGGTTAAAGGTAGGGGGTATGCGTGTTGTGTTTTGCCCTTCGACTTCGCGCCGTATTAAATTTTGGGCTGTGAAGGAAAGAAGTATTAGCGAAAAAGTATGGGAAACCTAGCATTAAAAAAACTCCTTTTTGGATAAGTCAAGCTCCCTAATTGATAACACTTCTATTTTTATTTTTCGGAATTTTATATCGGATTAAATTTAAAATTTCCCGATATGAAACTAAGTGCCACCACCAAAAGTATTATTCTCGAAATTATCTGCCTGCTGTATATCCTATTGTTTGTTTATGCCGCAGTGAGTAAGCTGCTGGATTTTGAGAATTTCAAACAGCAGCTGGGACAATCACCGCTCTTGAGTTCTTTTGCCGAACAAATAGCATGGGCGGTCCCATCAGTTGAACTTTTAATTGTCGCCTTATTAATCTTACCAAAGTTTAGGTATGCAGCCTTAGTATCCTCTTTTGCATTAATGCTAATGTTTACCGCTTACATCTATATTGTTTTAAATCACAGTGTATTTGTTCCTTGTTCTTGCGGCGGTATTTTAGAAAAAATGGACTGGCATGAACATTTGATTTTCAATATAGGATTTGTATTCTTGGCACTGATTGGAATTTGGCTGCAACCAACACCCTATATTACCATAAAAAAGAAATTAATTGTGGTATCCAGTTCCGCAGTAACGAGTATTATTATCGTAGTTGTTTTATTTTTAATCTCAGAGAATATCCACAGCTATCACAACAAATTTGTTCGGCGTTTATCCAGTGCTCCTGCAACAAAAATAAAGGATTATAACCTCAAATTAAGGTCATACTATTTTGCAGGTGCAGATGATGGTCAAGTTTATTTGGGAAACACAACTTCACAATTATTAATGACAGTTATCGATACTGCCTTAAATAAAACTACGACGCACCATATCACTCTTGACAAAATCGACCTGCCATTTCGTTCACTGACAATTAAAGTAAAGGCACCCTATTTTTACATTTATGATGGAATGGTTCCTTGCATATTCAGGGGCAAAATTTCGGACTGGAAGGCGAAGTTATACAAAAGTGGCTCTGAGTACTTTAGCTTTGCAGAACCAATTGACTCAACGTCTATGGCAGTTCGCGTACAAAAACGTGGTAGTGGTGAAAGTGTATTAGGTAAAGTTGACTTACTCTCTACTACAAAAACAGTGTTAAACCCTAATTTGTTGCAAAAACAAATTGATGGCCTATTCGATACTGATGGCTCGTTACTGTATAGCGACGGAATAAACAGAATAATCTACTTGTATGCCTACCGGAATCAGTTTATTGTCGCTGATCCTAAACTAAATATTGATTTCAGAGGCAATACAATTGACACTATCGCCCATTCCAATATTGAATTAGTAGATTTAGAAAAACGTGGTGAGCGAAAATTTGCAAAAAGACCATTGCTTGTTAATAAAACCGCAGCCGTTTATGGCAATGTACTCTTTGTAAACAGTAATATCCCCGGTAGGTATGAAAGCTTAGAAATGTGGAAGCTTGCCAGTATTGTAGATAGCTATACTATCTCTTCAAATAGTTATATCGAAAGCTTCTATGTCTACGATATCGACAAACAAAAGTTACGTGATTTAATAGTACATGGTGATAAGCTTTACGCCCTGGTTGGAAATCACCTTATAAGCTACAAACTACAGCCCTTGATTACAGCTAATTATAAAATACAGAGACGGTGATAAACCGACTAAGCAATCTATTGGCCAAATAGCAGGACAAGATCGAAAACCTGTAAAAAAGAGTAGATCAGAACTTTTAATTTTTATTATTATGAAAACTAAATTTTTTAAATTCGTTATGCCGGTAGCATTTGTTGCTCTCGGATTAGTTGGAGCTTTCGCCTCCAATGCGATGGAAAAGAATACCGCCGGATTAGCTGGTGAAACCGGCTATAAAAAGGTAGTAGGTGGTACACCGCCTTGTCAACCCGTAGAATGGTGTGATAACGCTCCAGGTCAGCTTTGTAAGTCAAGTATTGATAATTCGCAGTTGTATCGTTACATAAGCGACAACCAATGTCCGACCATGTTGTTTAGAAGCATTCCTTAATTTTAAAAAAAAGCCGTCACAAATGTGACGGCTTTTCAATTTAAGATTTTAAATATTTCGCAAACCAGGCTTCAATTCGTTTTGTTAGATCTGCTTGATTTTTCTTGTCTATTATTGTGTGAGATTCCTCGGGATAAATAAGCAAAGTATGTTCTTTCTTCAACCTTCTCAAAGCAAAATAAAACTCGATGCTTTGAAAATAATGCACCTGTTTGTCTTCATCTCCTGTCCATGCCAATAGAGGTGTTGTTACATTTTGAGCCAGTAGCACAGGTGAATTGTTGAGGTAACTTGACATCCCTTCAAATAAAGACAATCCTATACGTTCCTGATCAATTTCATATCGAAAAAATTCTGAAGTCGCATAATTACTGTTACAATAAAGATAACTTGATACCAAATCTGTAATAGCCGCACCGGAGACAGCGGCTGCAAATCGGTCCGTTTTTGCTATAATGTAGTCTGTTTCGAATCCGCCAAAGGAGTGCCCTGTTAATCCAATTCTATTGGGGTCAACATTATATTTTAAAAGAACCGCATCAACTGCAGCCAATACACATTTTTTTGCTGATTCACCCGGCTGACCCAATTGGTAAACGAGATCTGGCAAAAGAATAAAATAACCTTTGGATGAAAGTACCGAAAAGTTTATCCCATTCTCGTTCAATAGCGTCGGGTTAACGTACCGATGTAAACTACCTCCTTGTCTTTCATAAATGTTAACAATCATAGGATACTTGATCGTAGGATCAAAATCCGCAGGATAAATTAAAATGCCCGATAAGGTTTTTCCATCTACAACATACGAAACCTTCTCAGCCTTAGCCCATAAATATTTCTTGTGTTGCGGATTACTGCGATACAATTCTTTTGGTTTCCCAAGAGCATCGACAAACAGCAACTCTGGGGGCGCATCAAAATTCTGCGAGATAAAAGTAAAAGCGTTACTATTTTTCGCCTTTACCACACGGTCAGTTCTTTTGTATTCCCATAAAATTGGACGCGCAGCAGTTTTTGAATCATACGAGTATAATCCGCTGTAGCCGGTTACTGTATTATGAGCAGATAAAATCCACTGCGTCGAATAATTGATGATAGCATTGGTCCGATCCATATAATCGGACTTAGAGGGTAGCCTGCGTTGGGCAGTTGCAAAACGAAAAGTAGTTTTATGTTCACGCCCCTTGGTCAACCGTTTCTTTGTCTTTCCGTCGGCGCTAATCATCCAAATATCAAACTGGTCATAAATAAAAAGAGAGTTATCGTCTATGCTCCACCCTGCAATACCATATAAAGGAACTTGCCCCGCACGATCATAATCGATATCACGAACTGGAAAGCCCAAATCTCGAGTAATGTTTCGGTGTTCATCCTTCTTGAAATCATACACCCACCAGTCACCATTTACTGAATAAGATAAGTAATTGCCTTTGGGAGAAAATGCCGGCTCCATTCCCGTCCCAGGATATCCTTTGAGCAACAATCGCTTTGTACCCGTCTCAATTGCAGTTACATAAATATCTCTCAATCCTATACCATCAAAATGTGGCTCAGATTCGAATTCATTCCAAGTCAATGTATAATCTCCGGCGCTACTGATTAGTACATAAGGCTCTTCCCTATCGCTAAGCTGTAAAAACCGCCCAGTATCTACAAACCATACAGCGAGCTTATCCTGTAATGTAAAATCACCGTACATTTTTAAATGAGGATAGATTTGCTTGTCATTTCCATTCCAGACTTGAACTACTTCGGTTGTGCCTTTATTTGATATCTGTTCTTTCAACATAAAAAAGATACGCTTTTCATCATTTGAAATCTTAATCGAACCAAAACTAGAGGCTATGCTCATATCATTAGGAAAATTGGAACAGCTTTCCGGATCAAATGACAAAAGCTTCCCTGTTTCTAATCGATAAGCATACAGCTTGCCACTCGAGCCGGTATTTTGAATAAATGTAATAGTCTGATTGAGCCAGCTCAGGTTTTTAATCTCCCCCATAGTTAAAACCGGAATCTCTTTTTTCGCATAATTGTCAAATATTTCAAGAATCTGAACCTTCTCTTTTCCATCAATATAAGCAATAGTATTCTTGCGTGCATTCCATGCCCATTCGCTGAGATTGTCTACCATAGCCACGGTTTCGCCAAGCCTATTTTTCACTGTTAAGTGTTGGCTGTTATTTTGATCCACGCTAATCAATATTAGATGCTTGCCATCTCCCGAAAATGAATAGCTGCTAATCTTGGGGAAGTAATTGACTTTTCCTGATGTCAAGTCTTGCATAACCAATGTATCATTCTGTTTACAAGCGAACCAATTTTCACCATTAAACTCCCCATTTCTACCATGAGGGAATGCGTATTTTTTTCTGCTTTTTGTTGCTATAACAAATAGCGTATCAGCTGTATCGTAATGCAGGCTGTAACTTGCCCAGTCTCCCCTATCAGAAATACTGTGCGATAGCATAGTGCTCCATAAATGATAATCTTCTTCCGGTACCGTTTTCTTTTGTAAAACCTGCCCTATTGCAGGGCAGCTAACCAGTAAAAAATAATAAGCAACCAAACGGAATAAAAAAGAATGATGAAGCTTTTTCATTTTCTGAGCTTTTCTAGTAACTTTCATTTTGTGGAGCTAGATTTGGGTTTAACAGTAATTCTTTTTGAGGTAGCGGAAGTAATCTATCTGTAGTATTCCAACCCGGTTTTTCAGGAGACAATGCAGTATCCAATAGACCATTTCTTTTTAGATCAAAGAAACGGTGTCCAAATTCACAAAACAGTTCTGTTTGGCGCTCCTTTAGCACGGCAGCAATAATTTCTGTACTGCTTGTTGCTGGTGTATCATCTAAGCCTGCTGTATTCCTTATCTTATTCAGATCCTCTTTAGCACCAACTAAATCACCTTGCTGCGCCCTTGCTTCCGCACGAATCAGATACTGCTCCGCAAGTCGGAGCACAATCGAATATTCTACAGAACTCCCCGTGTTGGAAGATGCTTTATATTTATAAGCGTGAGACCAACTATTTACACCCTTAGTTATCATTTTTGTCCAATGCCCTTTTCTTTTATCATTGGCCTCAAATGCATTAAGAGTAGTCGGTGATAGCGATGATGAAGGTGGTGGCCCGCTAAAAAACAGAAATGTTTTAGCTTCCTTAGTATTGTCTCCCAACATTGCGGGCATCAATTGCCAAATCGTAGTAGTGCTTTCTTTGAGAAAAATTTTATCAAGATCATTCTCCCAGACATAAACGTCTGTTTGATTCAGAACGGCAGAAGCAGCATTAGAAGCCTCATCCCATAAATGGAGATAAAGGTTAACTCTCGCCAGCATGGCATAAGCCGCATAGCGGTTTGGCCTTACACGTTCCGGACTACTATATGATTCGGGTAAAAGTGCAATAGCCTGCTCAAGATCCGATTTGACTAAGAGCAGCGCATCATTTTCAGCAGTACGATGTGCAATGCGGTTTACGGCATAATTAGTAGTTTTAGTATACGGTACGCCACCAAAGGAGTTTACCAAATAGAAATGAATCAGCGCTCGTACAAAAAGGGCTTCTCCTTTCAATTGGTTACGGTCAGGTTCTGGCAGATAAACAGAATGATCCACACCCTCAATCACAGCATTGGCAGCATAAATTTGGCTATAACTACTGTTCCATAATTGCGCTATTTCCGTTCCCGATGCTTGCAAAGCATTATTACCGAAATTAAATGATAAACTACCCGGATTGTAATAAGAGGTTAGTTCATCACTGTAGATCCCCAACTGGTTCGATAATCCTGTAAATAGTCCAGTGAACATTCCATTGTCGCGCATTTTTGTGTAAATATCAGTCATGGCAGCATTAGCGGTAATAGGATCTTTAAAAACAGCATCAGCAGTAAGCTGTGACTCTGGAAGGGCAACTTCTGTAAAGCTATCACAGTTTGTCAATAGTATAGCAATACCAATAATCCAAATAGGTAACATCTCTTTCTTTAATAGTATATTTTTCATGGCTTCAGTTAAAAAGTGATTTGTAATGTAGAGCTGTAAACACGTAAAGGAGGCATGAAACCCGCTGTTTTAAATTCAGGATCCGCTCCCTTATAAGAAGTCAGACAAAATACATTTTGTCCCTGAAGACTCAGCTTACAGCTAAAGGATTTTGTCCACTGTTTCGGCAAATCATAGGTCAGCGAAATATTCTTCAACCTGATGTAAGAAGCATCCGCTATAACCGCATCACTTTGAGAGTAAAGTGTATTTGCACGCTGCGCATTAGAATTGATACCCGTGCTATAAAGCTGATTAGGACCACTATCTCCCGGGGTTTGCCAGTGCGACACAAACGATGCTGGCTGGTTTGACATGGTTCCCGGCAAAACGGCCCCAAATGCTTCTGTGAAGTTGTCCTGCTTAACAAACTGAAACAAAAAGTCCAATTGCACCGCTCCATACTTCAACTGGTTCTGCAATCCGCCATAAAACTTCGGGTTCAGTTCTTTTATAAAACCCTTATCATCATTAGCCGATAGCACTCCATCATCGTTTAAGTCCTGAAATTGATAAGTACCACTCTGCGGATCAAGACCAACATAATGGAATACCTTAACAATATTCAAAGGTTTACCAATGACAAATTGAGATTGATAAGGTGAAGCTTCCAGATCCGGAAAAGAAAGTAGTTTGTTCCTGGCGCGAGTAAGATTAAAACTTGTTGTCCAACTCCATTTATCGCCTTGTAGGTTCGAGGTGCGCAAGGTCAATTCATAGCCACTGTTTTGTACTACTGCATCAAGATTTGCCTGTATCGAGGTAAATCCGGTAATTCCTGGTAGAGGGATTCCCACCAACTGGCTGGAAGAACGGTTTCGGTACCAAGCTGCAGTCAAAAAAATACGGTCTTTCACAAATCCTGTTTCTAGTGCTACTTCAAGTTTCCTGTTAGTTTCCCATCCAAAGTCCTTATTGAATAATCCAGTCGGTTGTAAGCCGCTTGTACCTTGATAATTGCTTCCAGATGTACTGTAGGTATCAAGATATTGGTAGTCTCCTATCTGATCATTTCCGGTAGTACCGTAACTGGCTCGTAGCTTTCCAAAACTGAGGAATTCTATATTGTTTTTTATAATCGGTTCCTCAGCGAAAAGCCATGATGCTCCAACAGCCCCAAAGGATGCAAACCGGTTAGCCATTCCAAACCGGCTTGATCCATCCCTCCTAGCCGTCATGTTGATGAAATAGCGGCCTTTCCAGTTTATATTTGCCCTACCGAAAAAGGCTTGGTATTTGTACACTGTTTCATCACTGTTCATAATAGAAAATAGTGATGCCGATGCCGGATTTTCAATGAGACCATTGCTCGCAAAACCATAGCCCATATGCACAATTTGGTTCGCTGTTTGTTGTTGAAAAGTGCTACCGGCAAGTAAATCAATCTTGGCTTGGCCTGCCGTAAACTGGTAGTTAGCCTGCGGTTCCATAATCCACGAATTGCGGTTGGTATTGTTCTCAAAAACCAACGATGATGAACTGTCTAAACCATAAGCGGGATTATACATCGTTGAAGGCAACAGATTTAATTCTTTATAGCGCAAATCGCTATAACCAAAACTCGATTTGATTTCGAATCCCTTAAACAGCCTATAAGAAAGTAGCGAGCTAGCGATAAGATCATTAGTTTTCCCTTTAAAGTCTGTCGCAAGTACTTGCAGTGGATTGTCATAAGTGCCATTTTCCCAATTCAAATTCCCTAAGGCATCATAAAGCGAAGGCGCGTTAGGCGCTAACGTTAAAGCTGTACTCATAAAATCAGCCGTCGGCATATTGTTGTTTTGTACTACATAGCCTGTAGTAAAATTAATCCTGAACCGTTGGTCTTCCGACTCATGATTCAGATTCATGTGCACATTTCCTTTTTCATACTTATAGTCCCCCGGAAACACTGTCGTTTCTTTATTGTAGTTACCGCTTACTACGAATTGAGTTTGTTTTGAACCGCCTGACAATGAAGTTTGCATAGTACTGATACTGGAGTTCCCACCCAATAATTCTTTTTGCCAATTCGTATATCGGTTTTGATCCCAAGTTCCATTAACGTCATAGGCGCTGGCAGGATATGCTGTAACACCATCATTGGCATAAGCTTCGCGTCTCATTGAGAGGTACTCTTCGGTATTCATTAGCTTCATAAATCGGGTGACATGCCCTGAACCACTAGATAGGCTTCCCGTAAATGTAGTTTTGCCCGGTTTTCCTCTTTTGGTGGTGATGAGCACAACACCATTGGCGCCACGTGAACCATAAATAGCCGTTGCATCGGCATCTTTCAATATTTCTATGCTCTCTATATCCCCAGGATTAATGCTATTTAAAGGACTCGTTCTTCGTGGCAAATGTCCAGACGTAAAAAGGCTTCCGATGGGCTCAGAAGCATAAGGCACACCGTCCACAATATACATAGGGCTGTTACCATCAAACCGCAGGCTATTTTGTCCCCGTATCTGGATATCAAAACCTCCTCCTGGCATTCCCGTAGTCTGCGTAATATTAACCCCTGCCATTCTGCCCTGCATCGTAGCCAGCACATTGGTCACCGGTTGGGTCTCAATGTCTTTGGACGTGATGCGGGCAATACTTCCGGTGCGTTCCTTTTCCTTGACGGAATAGTAGCCGGCATTGATGCGGACTTCCTGCAAGGAGGTGATGTCCTCCTGTAATTGGATGTGGATGTTTTTGCGGTAGTTTATCGGGATTATGGCTGTTTTATAGCCTATGTAGCTTACTACCAAGGTATCATTGGCTTTTGCTTCAAGGGTATATTTACCATCAAAGTCTGACAGGACGGCATAATTGATACGACTTTTTATGGTGATGGTCACACCGGGTAAAGGGGTTTTACCATCGGTTATGGTACCGCTTATTTGGTTTTGCTGTCGTTCAGACGGTAGTGGCCTCAGTAGCTTATTGGCTCGGGCTGGACTGCTGCTTAGGATGAACCCGAGAATTATCAGGTAACATAAAGCCGAAGCCCCTTTGTAAAATGAATAATTTTTCATAATTTTATATTTAATGTTTTTTATCGGTCTTATGTAATTCGCAAATAGCTTTTGATGCTTGCATCGTATTAGCATTATGCTCATTTCATAATATTGGTTTAGTTAAATGGAACATTAGTTTTATTAGCGATGGTCCTCTATTTCTGTTTGGCGACGTGGTAGAGGGCTTTTTCTGTTATGCTACTGCTTAGCAGGGTGCAAAACAATTAACGGTGTTGTTCTATCATAGGCAATGAGGTATGGTTAAGGGTATGATTAAAGGTGACATATTATAGGCTTTGAGTTAAGTGTTACAGGCTAATTAAGTAGCGATTAGGCGTTTTTTTATCCGTTCTTGGCTCTTGTTTCTAGCAACTTTGCCTAAGCTCTTTCTTCATCAACCATAAATATAAAGGCATATCAATGTTATAAATGCTAGTATTAATAAGGCTTGTATTTGTCTGTAATATTTCATGTTATTTAGTAGGTTTTCGGTTGTCGGTTGTCCGTTATCGGTTATGGGTTTTCAGTCCAGATAGTTATCAGGATGGGTTATGGTTGTTCGTCCATCGTATTTCGTCCATCGTCTATCTTATTTCTATTCTCTATTTTCTTTTTTTTATTTTCTATAATCCCCTCCTTTCTATTTAAAATTCAAAATAAGATTCTAGCCTCTTGCTTCTTTATTCTATTATCTATTTTCTCACATCTCACGATAAAAAACATCCTGCACCATTAATAAATTCAAATTAAATTAATGAGAGCTTTGTTCAAAGAGCTTTGCGGTGCAGGAGTTTCTTTTTAGTCTTAAGGTCTCCAATCGAAGGTCTTAAAGTCTTTATGCATGCGGTTTCATTTTATCATAGGCGTTTTTTTTAGTTATCGGTTGTCGGTTATCAGTTATCAGTTGTCGGTTTTCGGTTGATACCGTCACTTCGAGTGATTTTATAAAATAGCGATAGCCTTTTTATAAAATTGTATCGAGAAGGCGTTTCTTAGTTTAAAATTGGCATAGGGATTCCTGACCGGTTCAGAAAAGTGCATTTTCCTGACTAGGATTTTGTGGTTTAGTGATATAAACCACGGTTAACGCAAGGCGTTGGTTTTTTTAAGGGGGCTTTGTTATTTTATTCATGGGCTTTTATAGTTAATGGTTAATAGTGAGTAGTTCATCGTTTAAAGTTGGCATAGGTATTGCAGACCAGTTTAGAAAAGGCGGTTTTCCAGACTGGGATTGTTGTGGCTTAGTAATAATAACCACGGTTGACGCAAGGCGTTGGCTGTTTTTAGGTGTGTAATTGCATTTTGGTCATAGGCATGCGGGTTTTAGTGGTTTAAACTATTGCGAGACTATGAAAATGATGAAGTGGTGCTAAGAATGAAGTTGAGTAATGCCAAAATATTGGACAAAAAAATGGCATGGAACTCATCTTAAACGCTCCAAGGTACTGGTATACCCGCACACGAATAAGTGAGCCCACGCCATGGGACGTGAGCATCTTACTTATCATCTCGCGTGCTAAAATTACCAGTTTTTGGAACGAGATTCAAAGCGAATGCTTCAAATGTTTTACATGAAGAATCGCAAATATATTATAACTGCTTCAAAAATACAAAATTTTATTGTAATGCAAATGCATTACAGTAAAATTTTTAAAAAATATCATTATTGCAATATGGCACAACTGAGGAAAGAAGACATAATACTACGAGAAAAAATTAAGTTGAGATTAACGGAACTTAGAGAGAAACACGGTCAAAATAAAACCGAACTTTCTTCTAAAGTAGAAGTTGATAGACAAAACTTTCAAGCATGGGAAAAACACGATATAAAGCGAGGGCCAACAATCTATTCTATTAATAGAATTTCAAAAGCTTTTGGAATATCGTTAAAAGAGTTTTTTGATAGTGACATATTTAAAACAGAAAAAGATGCTTAAGCATCTTTTTTTATGGCCTATAATCAGGTATTACTGGTAGTAAGGCTACTGAAATATAAACTCATGTATTACGAAAGGCCTGTAGCGAATTAAAAGCTCAGTTGATGATTTGTAAGAAAAATTGAATATATTTGAAAAAGCAAAAAGCGAAACAAACCTTCGCATATACACCCAAAATTGGGTAGATTGGCGAAGGTTTGTTTCGTCTATATACAAGTTAGTAGCTATTTTACGAGAAAATCGGAATAATCAAGAACATTTATATCACAAACATATTGAGTCTACCTAAAGAGCACACAGCAGAAACAAAAAGACTTCTTAAAAAAGTTTCAAAAGAAAAAATTGCGAAATGGCTTTTAGAAGAGGGTTACTATCCGGAGCAATATGTAGTTCCTCCGAGTTTTAAGGTTAAAAAATTTGACTTGAAACCAAGACCTTACTTTGAAATTGATAATAGCATCGCAGGACAGATTAAATTTGAACCTGAAAAAAACGAATTATTAAATATATCATTTCCAAAAACAGAACTAACCGAAAGAACATTTGGTATTATTGCACCGAAAATCTATCACGATATCGTTTGGTATTTAATCGATAATTGGGAAACGATTTTAAAATCTTTGTTTAGAGCGAGTAACAAAATTCATTCATACAGTTTCCCAATACCAATTACTTCAAAAAGTGAAGGCGAATTAGGTCATTTAAGAGCGGGACGAATGATTTATGAATATTTGGAAATGGCTGAAAACGATTTAGTTGCTGAAGCTTACAATTACAAATATATCTTGAAATCAGATATCAAAAATTTTTATCCCTCAATTTATACTCATAGTATCGCTTGGGCAATCCACACAAAAGAACTTATCCGAAAGAAAGGCAATAGAAGTAAATACGACGATTATGTTGGATTAGTATTGGACAGACTCTTCCAAAATTCCAATGACGGTTGCACAAATGGAATTGCAATTGGACCAGCAATTTCAGACTTAATTGCTGAAATTATATTAAGTGCAGTCGACTCTGAATGTTCAAAAGTTATAACAGCTAAAGGAATTGATTTTATAGGTGTTCGTTTTAAAGATGATTATCGTTTTTTATGCCACTCAAAACAAGATGCAAACTTTATAACAAAGACATTGCAAAAACAAATGGCTTTATTCAATCTTAATCTCAATGATAGTAAATCACAAGTTACAGAACTTCCCGAAGGTTTATTTAGAGAATGGACTGCTGAATATCAACAATATTCATTAAGATATAGAAAAAAAATTAGTTATAAACGTTTTGAAAGCTCGTTTAGAGGAACTCTAAAAGTCGATAAGAAATTTGAAGGAACAGGTGTTGTTGACCGTTTCCTATCTGAACTTTATACAAAAGAACACGAGCTTAAATTTAACTTTAATGAAAAGGATTTATTAAAAGCAATTAGCCTTTTACTGATGTTGAAAGAACGTAGAAATAAATCGTTTCCTCAAATACTTGCAATAATTGAAAAAATAATAGAACAAAATACTACGAAAGTAAAAACTATTTCTAAAATTAGTTCAGCAATTGAAAAATTATTAAACGAAAAATTATTAAATATTGACGATTGCCAATACGATTTATTATGGTTAATTTACTTTGTAAAATCATTAAATTTAGTAACAATATCGTTACCTAAAAAGATAAATTCAGAATTAATAAAAAGTCTAAAAAGTAATAGAGCCGAATTTTTTAAACCAATTCCAACTGACATAAAAATATTTGACACAATAAAGAAACCAGGTAATAATATTTTGCTTTTGGAGCATTTAGCATTATTTAAAAATGAAATCGTAGAATAAAAACAGCTACTAATTGAGTAGACGGCTCCGCCCCTAATGGAACGGAGTGCGCCTCTCACACCACCGAGCGTACGGGTCACGTACTCGGCGGTTCGCAAAGAGATGGATTAAGTGAGATGTAAACATCGGTCAATGATTGATACCCTTTTTGTTTTAAGCGTTTCAAGGTTATGGTAGTTCCCAAGATTGGACTCTGAGCAATTGCCCAACCACCTTTGCGAGTTCGACTCCATGCATAGGCGTGGTCTTGATCAATTCCTAATCGAATTAGGTTTTTCCTTTTCCTCTCAGGTTTCTTCCAATCGTGCCAAATGCAGTATCGAAGTCGGTTTCTGAGCCAGCCATCTATATCCCGTAATTTCCCCATGATACTCGTTCCTCGAAAATAGTTTAACCATCCTCGTTGGATTTCGTTTATCTTGATAATACGGTCTTCTAGTTTGACTGGTGCAGTTTTGCGGCTAATACTTTTGAGCTTTTCTTTTAGTTTCTTCCAAGCCTTTTCTACTACTACCAACTGGTATTGGTTTTTGCTCCCTTTTTGATACGTAGGTACAAACCCAAATCCCAACAAGCTAAAGTTCACAGGACGTCTAATCCCGCTTTTATCAGCATTGATGGTAAGTTTGAGCTTCGTTTTCAAGAATTTGGCAATGACAACTGCCGTGGCTTTCGCCTGATTCTGCGATTTAGAGTAGATACTGAAATCATCGGCATAACGTACAAATTTTAGTTTACGTCTTGTCATTTCTTTGTCCAACTCATTGAGCAGGATATTAGACAATAACGGACTCAAGGGAGAACCTTGCGGAACGCCTTTTCTTCGTTTTTGTAGTTTGCCGTTAATCAGTATCGGTACTCGCAACCATTTACGCATCAGGCGCATCGTGGTTTTGCATTTCACTTTTTGGTACACCAAATTCAACAGCAAGCAATGGTCAACTTCATCAAAGAAATTTTTCAGGTCAATGTCCACAATGTGGTTCAATCCCTGATGGATGTATTCCCTCGCTTGCCCAACGGCTTGTCGGGAGTTTTTGCTGGGTCTAAATCCAAAACTGTTAGTACTGAATTCGGGTTCAAATAGTGGCGCTATAACCTGTGCTACGGCTTGTTGGAACACTCGATCGGTAGTGGTGGGAACTCCCAAAAGTCGTGTTTTTCCGTTGCCCTTGGGAATCTCAATGCCCAAAATGGCTTGTGGCAAGTAGTTTCCCTCTCTGACGGCTTCGAGCAATTGGTCTTTCCTTTGGGGAAATAGCATTTTAAGTTGACTTGTTTTTATACCATCAACTCCTGCGCTTCCTTTGTTGGAAATCACTTGCTCTACTGCTTTTTGCAGATTGTAAGGATGTACTACGCTCTCAATCATTTTGTTGTTTTAATCGTTTAACCTGTTCTTGTTTTTCAGGGCTATAACTTGCGTTATTCCGTTGAAAATTAAGAACCATTTTGCGTTCGGTCCTTCCTTGTTTGTGAGTCCTATGCGGTATCTATTCGCAACTCGTTGCCCCAAGTACTATGACCTCTGCTGACTTCTTGACATAACCAACTCGTGGTTGCCAAGACCTCCCCTGGTAAGAACTTTTTCCTTTGTCCAATCTCTGCGGCATCTACTGAAATACGATTTTGGTAACCTTCGGACGTTGCAATGGTGTGCTTGCTTATCCTCGTATAACAGCCTCTTATGCCGTTTCTGTTCGTCAGTACCGGACTTTGTCGTTTCGCTTCCTTCAGTTCTGGTTTCACAACTAACAACCTTGCGACGTACTAATGATTCGGGGTTTCAATCCGCTCATAAGGGACTTACACCCTCTGGAAAAATAACACTCTGCAAGTTTGATTTATAATCCGAAATTTGTATTTTTCAATTTTTAATCGAGCTTACAGAGTGTGTCCTGCTCATGCAGGGCACACACACACGCTACAACGGATTTGGGCAATTGGCTTAATGGAAAGTTTGTTTTGTATTTGTGATGATTTGGCAAATCCGAATAATGGGCTTAATTTAGTCCCAAACCCGCTGTAGCGCGAGAACGTTAGGCGATATTTTTGAAAAAACCAAGTAAATCAAGTATGAAAGCAATTAGAGACCTTATTTATTTTGACTACGACAAAGCTAAATCATTGCATAGCCAACTTTCAGGAGGTTTATTGCAAGAAATCACTAGAGGAATTGAAAATGAAAATAATGCCAGTAACGAATTAGGTTTTGATATAAAAATTATCAAAGCCAAGACTGGCGAAGGCGAAAAAGAAAGAACTATTAAAACTGAGCGTGTTGAATTATATCACGAACTTTTAAACGAAATCGAAAGTAATCTAACCGCTAAAAAAATACTTAAAGATTTAAATTCAGAACTTACTTCGTTTAATGAGTTTCTAGAAAAAGTTCCTAGTTTCACATATATAAAAGCTACTGGCTGGACAACTTTTGAAGATTACGGGAGATTTACAAATATTTTAGATAATATGAATGAAATTCAGCGATTAGTATACGCTTCATCTTTAGAAGAACACCCTGAAGTCATTGTCGCTAGAAAGCAAATTGATGAAATGAGGAAATCTCTTAAAAGAGGTCAAAACACAAAAGAATTAGCAAAACTGAAAGTTATGGAAAAAAACTTTGACAAACTCATTCAGGAAAATTCTGATGCAAATCTTCTTGACGAAACTTTTGTGGAAAGAGTAAAAATATTTATAAAAACACTTAATCCTATAGTTTAGCCCCATAATAGTTCGGAGTGTTATTTTAAATTTCAAAATTATATATTTGAGATATGAAATACAAGAAATGGACTTTAACTCAGAAGCTAGAAATAATAACTGCTTCAGAAGATATGGGTATTGTAGAGGCCTGTCGTAAGTATGGCGTAAGTACAGGAAGCTTATATAGTTGGAAGAAGAAGTTTGAGCACAAAGGAGAGGCTGGCTTAAAAGTTACCTATGACACTAAGAGCAAAGAGCTAAAAGAGGCAGAAGAGGAAAATCGCATTCTACGCAAGCTACTAAGCAATAAAGAAATAGAATTAGAGGTACAAAGGGAGCTTTTAAAAAAAAAGTTTGGGACATCGGATCCAAGAAAGATTTAGTGAACTATATTTATGAAAAGCATAAGTGTAGCAAGGCTAAAATCATAAAGATGGTAGGTATCGTTACTAGTAGCTATTATAGACAACGTAGTTTTGGAAAGAAAGGTAATCATCCGACGGTAGCGACCTTTCATCAAAAAAATGGTTTTGTAAGCCAATCAGTTGTTGTAAAGTCTATTAAAGATATTTTAAAACACGAATTTATAGATTGTGGTTATCGGTTGATGACCAAATATCTAAATAGAGATGGCTACCTAATAAATCATAAAAAACTATACCGAATTATGAAAGAAGAAGGTCTTTTAAAACTCGAGAATAGAATTAATAGAAGTGGTTCTGGACGTAAGTTTGTGAAATTTAGGAAGGTTTATACTTCCAGACCATTGCAATGTTTAGAAATGGATATTAAAATGGTGTGGGTACCAAATGTTGGTAAAAACGCTTATTTGCTATCTATAATTGATGTTCATACACGAAGAATTTTAAAGGATTATTTTTCTTTCAATATAAAGCAAAATCATGTTATAGACTTACTCTCGACACTCTTTGACGAATATAATTATCCTGAAAGTGTAGTTATTAGGAGTGATAATGGTAGTCAATTTATAGCTAAAAGTGTCCGCGAGTATTTAGGCTTAATAGGTGTGCAGCAAGAATTTACACACGTTGCAACACCTGAAGAAAATGCTCATATAGAAGCCTATCATGGCATCTTGAAGAAGGAAGTATTTTCCAGATTCGACTATCGCACTTTTGGAGCGATCCAACAGATATTGAAAAGATTTGTGTCGTTTTACAACAATGAACGACTTCACGGACTCTTAGGAAGAATTACTCCTATGGAGAAATGGAACTTAGATAAACATCTAATAATAATGAAAAAATTAACCGCGTAATTAAAAATCGAAATTTAGAATATTACTCTTGTTTTATAGGGGTCAAAACATCCTAATAGATTAAATTTTAGACTTCTTCCATTTGATGACTTTCCAGAATTTCAAATTATATCGAATTTAAAAAATGATTTTTTAGTCGATGGTTCATTTGACAACGTGATTTATAATTATGGCAGTCGACCAAACATAAAACTTACTATTTTCGGAATAATGACTTCATGTCCTCAAATAATTGATGAACGTGTTCACCCAAGTGATGAATTTAAATATCACGACGAAACAGAATTATCAGTTGAAAAAGTTTATGACAAAGTTTTTCGCGGAGTGTTTAACTCAATTGAAGGATTAGAAAAATTCTTTAATGTATACCACCCGAAAATTTCTGTCAGTCCAATTGGAATTTATAGAGAAATTGTTTTCGAAGAATAAAACATCGCCTAACAGCTAAGTTTTCGTTGCGTGCGCAGCACGAACAATGAAAGCTGTGTTGAACGGAAGCGGAGCTTATTAGAAAAAGAATATAATTGTACGCTAAATCATCTATATTTACTTTCTAAAGAACAAAAAATAGCGCAATTTGAAGGTTATTAGACATACTGATGTTAGCGGTCAGGCTAAAAACGATTAAATTTGCGTAGTAAGAATATCAATTTTTGAATCTAATTTTTGAAAATCTTTATCATTTGTGACTATTTTATATTTATTTAATTCAGCTAATTGCGTGTAATAAGCATCATTAAAATCAACAATTTTAAAATTTTGTAAAATTTGATTTTTATCAATAGCATTAAAATTATCTCCAACTGAAACTAAATTTGGCAACTTAAAAATTTTGTTAATTGAAATTGAAATAGTTTCGACAGAATTCTCATAATCTTTAGTTCCTACAAAATCTCTTTTAAAATCCTTATTAACAAAATTATTATTAGATATCCATTGATTAAAATCTCTTCTTAATAAAACATTTGCAAATTCAGAAATTACCATTGAGGTGATGTAAATAGGCAAATCTCTTGTTATTAATTTCTCGAGAAGCTTTGTATATTGTAATTGGTCATTAGCTTGAAAACTTGCAACTGTTCCATATAGCAGAAGCCAAACATTAGTATCGAAAAAGAATTGGTCGGTGAAACCAATCTCATATTTACTTAATTTAATCGTTGCCATACATAGCGTCGTTTGAATTTTTTTCAAAAGAATCTTTATCTGAAAAATATTCTTTTGCTCTTTGTATAACATCTCTGAAAAGAATTCTATCGTCTTCTTCTACATTTTCAAGTTTCAAATACTCATTTAAAAACTCTCCTGTATATTCTTTATTACTGTATAAACTTCCTATTGCAGCATTAAGAAATGCTGTAATCATAATAGTTATACCCGAAAAATCTAACTCAACCTTCTCTTTTCGTTGAAGATATGAATCAACTAATTCAAAAACTTTAACACCATTTTCAGTAGAAACGGCTAATTCTGAATTAATTATCTCTTTAATTAATAAATGCTTCATAGTTATTTTTTCTTTGTGCAAAAATACGATTTTAAAAAATATTCTCAAAATTACCAACCTCTTCTTTTAGTACATAATGATTGAGATCATTTAAGTTAAATTTAATATTTACAATCGTTCCATCAAATATAGAATTTAATTGTTTTTTCACAACATTTCCATTCTTAAATTCATAAAACCCATCCGATGAAATGATCTGTATTTTACCCTTATTCAATTTTATAAAATTAAAAATTACTGCTAAACCTAATCCTCCTGAAGTTTCTCCAGTTTTAGTAGTATTTCCTTTTACCATTGCCCACTCAATAGCATCTGATGCTACAATGTCTTGGCTTAAATATGTAGAAACATTCTGTTTTATATTTATGCCTTTATCAACAATTGTAAAATGTAACGGTTTATCACTTTTTCGTGGAAAGAACTGACCGCAAGTATGTATATAATCACATTTACCATGCGTTCTCGCATTTTCATAAATTTCAAAAATATTTCGAGTTATTTCTTTACCCAGTTTTTCGCTATGTGATGGAAATTGTGGTTTATTTAATAATTCATTTTGTATATAATTATAAAATCCAGTATCATCTTTTGGTGTAAACTTCATGTAAGTTAATGCAGTATCGTAATTATCAACAATTTTTTCATATCCAAAAGGTAATAAGAAAGCATTCTTTCTAAGTATTGTTTCTACAGCTGAATTTATATTTATTAAACTAATTTTATTATTTTTTGATTCTAAAATTTCAAAAATAGTACCTATTAAAGCGCATAAATTAGCCTCTAAAAAAATTACCTTTTGAAAATCAAAAATAATTTTTGTGTCTTTTACTTCTCTGTAATTATTTAACCAAGTAATAATGAAATCATAGCCTTCATATTCACTCTTTATGTCATTTGGAATAGTAATTATCATTTTGACTTTTTTATACGATCAAATGTAACAAAATTAGACTATTAAACGATTAAAAAGGAAGTTACAAAAAAAACACTACAGCTAATAGCTAAGTTTCGTTGGGCTTGAAAAGCCAACACCCGAGCGCAGCGAACGGACGTAGTAATGAAATTCCTGTTGAACGGAACCGATTACATGTCCGTCAACTATGGAGTTATCGTATAATGAGTTTTAGAATTTCAAGGGGACTTATAGTCCTCTTTTTTTTGAAGTAGTTTTTCAGTTGGTTTTAATGTGTTTTTCCTTTACTTTCGGGTATAAGTGCCCTTACCCATAAAGTTAGTTTTCACAGGGATTGGTGTTTTGGCCACCGCCAAGATACCAAGCAGGCGGACCGCGTTGGTCGAAAACTGCTATTCGATGCAAATTGCCCGTTTTACAACACGGACATTTAGGAGAAAAAGGCTTTTTTTCTGCTTTTTCTAATACTTTTTGTTGGAGTTTTTCTTGTAAAACTTTCAGCTTTTGTCGTTTCCAAGTACTGCTTAAAAAACCGTAATGACGAATCTTGACGAAGCGTTTGGGCAAAATATGCAACGCAAACCGCCTGATAAACTCCTGATGCGTGAGCGTCATTTGCTTTTTTACTCCCTCCATTCGATAATCCTTGTAATCAAAAGTGACGTTTTGGTTATCAATAGCTTTGATTCTGTGATTGCTAATAGCAATTTTATGGGTGTATCTTCCCAAATATTCCACCACCGATTTTGGACTTCCAAAAGGGCGTTTGGCAAAAACTACCCAAGGTTTCTGCCATAATTCCTGTCGGATTTGCTCATACCTAATCGGGTTTTTGGCTTTCAGTTTTTCGCAATACTTTGCTCTAAAAACCTTCGACAAAGCTTTTACCGGGAATAAGAATTTCCCGTCGGAGCGGCTGTTTTGCCACATACCATTTTTGTCCACGCCACCACCGGGAACAATGCAATGCAGGTGCGGATGCAAACTTAATTGCTGCCCCCAGGTATGCAAAACGGCAATCATTCCCATTTGCATTCCCTTGCCTTTGCCAAAGGTTGTTAACGTTTCCCAAGTAGCTTCAAACAAGCTATCATAGACTATTTTTGGCTGATGTATTGCCAAAGAATTAATACTACCAGGCAAGGTAAAAACTACGTGGAAGTACGGAACCGGTAAAAGCTCAATAGCTCTTGCTTGAATCCAATCTTCTCGTTTGTTGCCCTGACACTTCGGACAATGCCGATTGCGGCAAGAGTTGTAGCTTATATTGATGTTTCCACAACTATCGCAAGCATCGATATGACCACCCAGCTCGGCTGTTCTGCATTTTTTAATGGCGTAAAGCGTGCGAAGTTGCCAGGTGTTTAATCCATAGTTTTCGAGTCTTGAGCCTGCCTTTCTTAATACATCAGCTACTTCAATTTTTGACTGCACTTGGCAAAAAGGGTATCTAGTGGACTAAAAATGCGTTGACTCTCGAGTTGGGCAATATGCAGATATTCCATTGTGGTCTCAACATTCTGGTGTCCCAAAAGGTCTTTTAGCGTCATAATATCCATACCGTCTTCGAGCAAATGTGTGGCATAACTGTGCCGCAGCGTATGGCTATGAACTTCCTTTTTTATTCCCGATGCCTTAGCGACTTGCCGCACCGCCCATTGCACGCCTCGTTGTGAATACCGATTGTCAAAATCACCACCTGCTCCAGTAGGCAAAGGCTGTCCATTAAAAAGATAATCCTGGGGTTTTTCGGCTTCAATATACTTTTTCAATCCTCGGATTAAATGAATAGAAAGCGGTACATAACGGTCTTTTTTACCTTTGCCTTGAACCACTTTGAGCTGTTTTCGGTCAAAATCCAGGTCTTGTAATCGCACACCTCGGGCCTCCATACAGCGAAGTCCGCAACCATAAAGCAAACCGATAAGAATTTTATGTTTGAGTAGTTTGGCACCTTGAAGCATAGCCCAAACTTCCTCTTTACTCAAAACAACAGGGAGCTTTTTCTCGTGTTTTATGGACGGTAAACGCAGGTATTCATACGGAAATCCTTCTGATTTGAGTAAAAAACGAAGTCCGTAAACGCAATGCTTAAAATAGGTTTGAGAGGGTGTTTTTGACTTTTTTTGTTGGTAAAACAAGTAGTCCTGTACTTGTTCAGAATCGAGTTCTGTTGGGATTTTACCAAAATAGAGCGAAATAGCCGCCACATGGCGCGAATAGTTATTGAACGTACTTTGACTTCTGCCTAAAACGGAAACCGTACGCTCAAACCGTTGAAGTAATTGCTCAAATCCAGGAACTTCCCGCTTGGCTTGGTTGAGAATTTTGTTTTCTCTTAATTCTTCAACCGACTTTTTTTTGTGACCATAATTATAATTTTTAGTTATATTCGTAAGGTACAAAATCTCGGTAAGTGCTACCGAAGGTTTAGTTCAACACACGCTACAACGGATTTGGGCATTTGGCTTAATAGAAAGTTGGTTGTGTATTTGGAATATTTGGCAAATCCGAAGAATGGGCTTAATTTAGTCCCAAACTGCTTTTAGCGCGGGAACGTTAGCCGTCAGTTTGCCGCAGAACTAAAAAAAACCACATAAAAATATGAAATCGAAGTTTTTATTCATTTTACTAATTGTTTTTAGCTTTCCCATTTTTTCTCAACAAAAAAAGGAAGTAATTAAAGGTGATGAATTAATAATTGAAACGCCTGAAAACGGAAAAGTTGAAAATGGAATTTACAGTTGTAATTTGTTTGATTGGAAAATTACTATTCCAGAAGGTTATAAAATAAGCGACCAAAAAAGAACAGAAGAACTAGAAAATAAAGGTTATGAAGCTTCAAAAAATGTAGTCGGAAATGGAATAAAAATTAATCCACATCCGACTCAATTAATAGGATTTGAAATCAATAAGTATAATTATTTTAAATCTAGCTTTGAATCATTAATTGGAACAAAAAAACTCACTCTCGAAGAACACAAAAAATTTACTGAACAGCTTTTAACGGATACATATTCAAAGATTAAAGAATTAAAATTTGAATTAACTTCAACAGACTTAAAAATAGGAAAATATAGTTTTTATAAAATGCAAATCCGATTATACAATGTGAAAAATGATAAGCTTTTATTAACTCAAGAATTATATAATAGCTTTATTAATGACCATTTATTTAGTGTTTCTATTAATTACACAAATGAAGAAGTTGGAATGTTATTAAATTATACATTTAATAAATCATTGGAAAAATAAAACCGAACGGCTAACATAGATGCTACAACGGATTTGGGTAATAGGCTTAATGGAAAGTTGGTTTTGTATCTGGGATGATTTGCTTCGCCTGTTCGCTATCGCTCGGGTGGCAAATCCGAAAATAGGGCTTAATTTAGTCCCAAACCCGCTGTAGCGCGAGAACGTTAGCGGTTATTTTGCAACAGACACGGAAAAAAGACTAAATTAATGAATAAAAAAAATACTTACGATATCATAGCAATAATTTCAACAATTGGTATTATTTGTTGGATGACAACAGATTATTTTGGCGGAATGGTTATTTATTTGTTTTCTTATGGATTAATTATTATTCCTATAATCATACTTTACATTGTTTCCTTTTTCGACACACTAATATCAGCAATAAAGAGAGGCATAATACAAAACAAGACAAAAGTGATTTTTCACGGATTAGTTTTAGTTGCGATTTTCTTGACTAATATATTTCAGTCAGACTTATTTAAATCAAAAGGAGTTCTGAGAGCTACACTTAAAGACGACCAATTTCATTACACTTTAGTTTTTAGGAATGATGGAAACTGTGAAAATGAAGTATCTGGAATATTTGGATTTCAGGAAGTATACCACGGAAAATATAAATTTTATGGTGATACTATTGTTTTTACAAAAAAACCTTATGAAAATGACTTCATTCCTGACACATTATTAATTGACAGAAAAGCTAAAGCAATATTTATTGAAAAAGACAAAAATGGCAAGTTCAACACGACGAAAGAATGGTTAAATCACTTTGAAATCAAATAAAAACAACCGCTAATAGCTAGAATTTCGTTGCGTGCGCAGCACGAACACCCGAGTCCCGATAATTATCGGGACGAACGGACGAAGTAATGAAATTCCTGTTGAACGGAACCGGTCATTGGCGGGTACTATGGAGTTATCGTAAAGTTTTGAGAGAGAATGTCAAGAGGATTTAGTGTTCTTTTTTTTCATGCTCTGTAATTAGGATTACTAGCAGTGAATGGAAACTACTGATATATACATTCCTATAAGTACGAAAAGCCTGTAACAATTAAAAAGCCAGTTTAATGATTTGTAAGGATTAATGTATATATTTGATTTTGAATAAGTACTGACGTTTGTCAGACATAGCACCCCATAAATGGGTGACTTTGTATGGCTTTGTCAGATATATATACAAGTTGTGAGCTAGTTTGCTACACCAAAAGAATATAAAAATTTAAAATGCAAGATAAATGAATGAATCACCCATAAAACATTATTTGGGAATCTCGGAAAGTTTATTTTTTTTGATATTCATTGTGGTTTTTTTTATATTCCTTTTTATTTCAGGTCATTATAAAATAAAGGCAGAAAAGGAAAAGCTTAAAAAAGAAGAACTTGCAGGAGCAAAAGCATGGGTTGAATATCAGCAAAATAGATTAGATGAAGCGTTGAAAAAGAGTGGCAAAAACGTTATTAAAAAGACTATTGAAGAAAATCAAAATTAAAAAAAAGTCAGCACACAACAGCTAAGGGTTCGTTGGGCTTGAAAAGCCAACAATGAACCCGCGGTTGAACGGAACCGCTTTCCATCCATCCCTTATGGGGTTTAGAATAAATGAGTAAGAACAATTTCAAGAGGCCATTACGCCTCTTTTTTTATGGCCTATAATCAGGTTTTACAAGTAGTGAAACTACTGATATGTAGATCAATGTAAGTGCGAAAAGCCTGTGATATATAAACAAGTTGTAGGAAATTTGATTTGGATGTATAGATTTTAAATATTAGATATTAATCATTATTTTTACAACTTTCTAATTTTCAACACCAATATAAAATTGCAAAATAGTAACCATTACGACACAGAATTAACTTTAAATGAGGAAAGATTACAATATCTTTTTGCAAGTATTGGTAACTCTACTATAATTAAAGTTATTGAATACAGTCCAATTACACTTTTAGGCAATAGAGTTGTATATAATTTAGGTTTTGGAGATTATGATGAAGAAAGTAAAACAATAATCGACGACACAAACAGTAATAATGGAGATATGTACACTGTATTTAATACAGTTTTACATACAGTTCCATTGTTTTTCGAATCAAAACCTGATTGTGTGTTATATGTATGCGGTAGTGATTCAACTGAAAATTTTAAGGAGAGTTGTTTGCCATTTTGCAAAAAGAAATGTGATGGGTTTTGTAAAAAAGAAAATCTAAGAATTAAAACATACAGATATTTTATTGATAAAAACTTTGAAGAACTAAGCAATGATTATATTTTCTTCGGAAAAAATCGAACAGCAAACAACACTTTTGTTCAATATATACCAGGTCATGAATATCATGATATTTTGGTATATAGAAAAAAATAATTAATTTTGTGCGCTCGGATGAATATTAATTTATATATTTGAGTAAACTTACTTATTAAAGTTATAGTTATGAAAAAAACAGTAGAAACAAAAAGAGTAATTGATATTCCTAAAGATGCTAAAGTTAAATTTAGTTCTGTAGCAGCGAATATCAAGGATAAAAAGTTGTTTCAAACCAAAATAGAAGCAGCTAAGAGATCATTGGAAGGCTTTAAAACTTTGCCTATTTAGAAAAAACGTTAAACATTATAAAATTGAATCCGGATTTTTAAAATGCGGATTTTTTTTTGTCTATAATATAAACTTCCTACAATAGCCAGAATTTGGTTGGGCTTGAAAAGTGAACACCTGAGCGCAACCGGACGAAGTAATGAAACTCCTGTTGAACGGAACCGCTCTACATCCATCCCTTATGGGGTTTACGATAAATGAGTAAGAAGAATTTCAAGAGGCCATTGGGATAGCATCTAAATATCAGATATTACCTCATAGTTAGAAACGACTTTTTTTATAGATCATGAAAAATGTTATTTATTCATGATATACTTCAAATTATCAAATAAACGCTGAATCAATCGTCTGTCTTTGGTAATAATTTCGGCGGTGCCTTTTGCTTCAAATTTAAAATCTAAAACGGTACCGTAATTGGTTTTTAATTGTTGTGGAAAATCGACTGTGATCAGATAGGTCTCAATATCCCCTTTTTCGGTTTTGGTTGTGCTGGTCGTTAAAGAGATGGATTGTACTTTGCCTTTAATAGAGCCGTATTCTACATATGGATAGTCTTCTAATTTTACAATAACTTCTTGACCTTTTTTTACTTTACCGGCTCCTTGTATTGGTAAAATAAGTTGCCCTACGGCTTGATCATTTTTTGGGATTATAGTAAATGGATTATTTGTTTATTTATAACGGCTCTATGTAAATTAAATCACACCAAATATAATCCTATTTAGGGGTATGCACATCTGGTTTAAATAATTTTATTCATTTATATCTTTACTTTTCTTCCACGGAAATTTCCCTTCAATCTCGACTTCAATAGATAAGCTCAAGAAAGTTCTGATTAATACAACTACTGCTAGCGACAGAACCCTATCCATTGTTGGTTCAGTAACAACAGTACCTATGATGTCTCCAGCAACTAATATTTCTAAGCCTATTAAAATACCTTTGCCGAGTTCTTGTCTCAATATTTTATAAGAACGAGGAACTATATTTTGAAGCGAAAAAATAAATCTGCCCATTGCTAAAATAATGCCAATAATTATTGTAATAAAACCAGCTATCTCTATTTAGCAATTCTTTAAAATGCAAAAGTATATTTACTTTAAAAGAAATTCTTTATGATTTATGCTAAATTGAATTTTATTGCTGACATGCTCTATATGTAATAACCCTCTTCTTGTTAGAAATATAATAAACTACACTACTTTTAAATTCGTAGTGTAGATTTTTCACTTCTGTTTCTTTCTTAGAAGATAAAAACGAAGTCCGGTTATAAATAAAATCAAAGGAACAAATCCACTTAAAAAAATTAAAATCCTCCCTAAAAAACCAGCAATCTCCCCTATATGAAAAACATACATTTGTGCAGTAATTTTTTCACTAAGCGCATCTGAATTATAATCCGAAAAACCAATAATTTTATTATCCCTATTTGTCGTAATTTCCTTGGTTTTTCTAAGTCCAGAAGTCACTTCTCTGTGGTTGACATAACGATACTTATAGTCATCATTCCCTTTGCTAGGAAAATATATGGCTCTTAAATAATAGTAATTACTTGTTTCCGTAAAAGCCATATCTCTATTAAACGTTTCTCCTATTTTTGTTGAACTTTTAACCGCCGTATTTAAAATTCCAAATCCACTCTTATAAAATTGATAATAGGTAAAATAACCTCCTGTGAAGGCAATAATAGTTAAAGGGATAAAGAATAGTGCGCCCAAGCTTTTATGAATATCATAATTCAGCTTTTTATTTTTGGCCTTCCATTGTATAGACAAGCCTTTTCTTAAATTTTTCTTATTGGCTCTCCACCAGAGAAACAGTCCGGAACTTAACAAAAACAAGAAAAAAATAACCGAACTTGTACCCACAATATACTTTCCGATATTTGGAATTCCCAGGTTACGATGTATATTTAAAAGATCTTCAAAAAAAATAATAGCCTTCGTTTTACCTCCTAATAACTTGGCTGTTTCGGGATGATAATAATAGGTTAATCCTTCTTTATCTACAACTGAAATGGATTGTTGTTCCCTATATGGCAAAAACATTTTTTGTAGCTGTTTATTCTGATCGGCAATTCTCTTAGCAGTGCTTAAAATTACTTTTTCTGTAGGTAGTTTACCATCATTTAAAACCAATAATTCAGAATCTATAGCCCTGACTATCTCTGGTTGCCAAACATACATAGCACCTGTTATTCCAGATACAGAAGCCAAAAGACCACAAGTTAAACCTAGCCATAAATGGACTAATTTGCTAATTTTTTCAAATTTTTTCAAAAATCTAAATTTTATAAAACCCAATGCATAAATTACACTGGGTTTAAATTTTTACAATATGACGGCTAAGGATTAAAAACTATAAGCCAAACTCAATTTAGCATTAGCTCCTTCTCCTGCCATTATGAATGTTTTTAATGGTGCCGACCATTGCGATCTTGCCGGTAAATAATACTCATTAAATAAATTATTAATTCCTAAAGAGGCATTAATTCTAGAACTAATCTGATAAGATACAGATAGATTAACAGTTGTATATCCTTTTACAGGAACTTGTGTATGACTGTATTCCCATTCATTTTTTGCATTTAAAAAAGGATCAAATCTATCTCTATCACCTAGGTTTACCATTCTTACGGTAGTACTAATTTTATCACTTGCTTTCCATGTAGCATATGCAGTCCATTTTGGGGCAGAGATTACATCTCCCCCTAAAAAACTTAACGATGTCTTAGCTTTATCATCATATTTTACCCCTTCTACATACGAATAAGAGGTCCCTATAAATAATTGATCTATAATGGCTTGATAATCTAAAGAGAATTCCCCTCCAAAAATCTTTTGTGGCTTTGTCGAAGGGACAAAATTATTCGTTTCATTATTCAACACTAAACTGGTTCCCAAGTTAGATGTACTGAAATACCCGACAGCTTCTAGCCTAAGCCTGTTTAAATTAGAAATAAACCCAAATTCATAATTATTTGTTACGGCAGGTTCAAGCTGAATTTTATTAATGTTATCGACCGTAGCCGATCTCAATACCGATCCCAAATCAGCTATAGAAAACCCTTGAGAATAGCTAATATAAGGTATGAATTCTTTGTTTGCAATGTATCTTACTCCAAAGTTGTAAGAAGCATTATTGAATTTTAGTTTTCCACCAGTTACAAATACAGATGAACTAAAATTACCGTCACTTTTAGGAGAATACGGTAAGGTATTATAATCTGCAATATTCATATTCATATTATCATAT
The DNA here is from genome assembly GCF_020911885.1 of Flavobacterium acetivorans. Taxonomy (NCBI): domain Bacteria; kingdom Pseudomonadati; phylum Bacteroidota; class Flavobacteriia; order Flavobacteriales; family Flavobacteriaceae; genus Flavobacterium; species Flavobacterium acetivorans. Next base: position 2,599,369 of record NZ_CP087132.1, on the reverse strand, counting down.
CTAAAACCTGCTTTAATAACCCAGTCCTTATCAATTTTTAAACTAGTTTGCGCATAATAGGCAGAACTCCATAATACGGTATTTGGCACCCATAGTCTTCCATCTAACAAACCTTGATTCGTTTTATCTCTCAATAAATCAATACCATAAGTAGCTGACAAGGCTAATCTATCATTTCCAGTATTAATTTTAGAAACAAAATTAGGTCTGATTCCGAATTTTTCTGAATTTATAACAGATTGTCCTCCATTTTCAAACTTATCTGAATAGAAGAAAATGTTTTCTGCATTTTGATAATAAACATCCGTTTCAAAATTAGTTGATCCGTTAAAAATAGCATCTAAACTGTATTTCAAACGAGAATTTATCAATCTGGTTCCCGTTGGTTTTTCTCCAACAATTGAACCTTCAACTCCATAACCTGCGTTTAAGATATAATCTTCTTCTTGATTATTTACCACTATACTTCCTGCAACCGGAATAAACGGACTCTCTTGGGATGATTTGTACATATTACCATTAAAGGTTATACTTTGACGATTATCAATTTGATATACCAATTTACCAAATAAACTATAAATTTTGCTGTTGTCCAATCCATAAGTTGGCAACAATGGCTTTCCTTTGGCATCATACTTATTCCCTGTTTGCTCAAAACTACCACTGATATAATAACTCAGTTTATCCAAACTCCCAGTAAAGGATTGATAAATTCCATAGCCTAAGGCATCCTTCGTTTTTGCAAGATTAGTGGTCCCCCAAATATCTGTGGTTCCTTCTAGTTTTTTTAAGGAATTAGGTGTTTTTGTAATATAATTGATAAAACCTCCATCTCCACCATTTCCAAAAATAGACGTAGCTCCTTTAATCACTTCTACTCTTTTCAAATCATTTGGATGAAAAGATTTAATTTCCAATTGACCATTTCTTAAAGGAGTCGATTGCGGAATACCATCTACCATAGTCAACAATGAACGTCCTCTCAATGTTTGTCCCCAATTAGAAAATGTTCCTGTTCCCACTGCTAAACCAGGAACTGTAGCCTCTAGAATGTCGCTAACATTAGTAGTGTTTTGAGATAATTGTGCAATATTTTTTGAATTCACCACAGTTATAGAAGCCGGAATCTCTGATAAAAACTCAGAATTTCTACCAGACGAAATAATCACTTCATCTAAACTATCAAAGGTGGGCTCTAAGTTAATATTAAGAATAACTATTTTATTATTTCCTGAATTTATTTTTCTTTCCTGTTTATTAAATCCGATGTAACTAAATTCGATAATTAAATTTTTTTTGTCTTCAATCGCTAATTCATATTCTCCTCTTATATTGGTGGTAGTTCCTTTTTGCAATGTATTTATGGCGACATTAACCCCTGAAATTGGATTATTTTTATTATCCGTAACCTTCCCTTTAACAATGAAATTTTGTGAAAAGCTAAGTGTAGTAATGCATAATGCACAAAGTAATGTAATAATTTTCATTTTGTTATTTTTATTAAGTTTAAATAAGCGCAAATATAAAGACCTATTTTAAATATTTAAACAAAAAAAAAATATTTTTTATGAGTTAATTAACAATCACTAATACAAAACTATAAGAAAACAGTACAAAGGTTCGTCTATCGTATTTAAAGAAAGTATCCATCTATAGATAGGGATACTACTTTGTTGTTCAATTCATATATAGCAAGCTCTAACTCGGCATCTTTGAGTCTTTTCTACAGTTGGAGGATTTTTTCTTGCTCGGGAGTGAGTTTTAAATTTCCCTTCTCAGGAAAACTTCCTTCTCCATATTCCTCAAACTCTTTACACCATTTATATAACTGTGGGGCTGGTGCTCCTAACTCTCTGGCGAGTTCTGATATGTTTGTTCTATCATAACTCAATTGGACTGCTTTCTCTTTAAAAGCCTTGTCATAAATTTTTCGCAACAGTTTCACAAGATAAAATGAAGATTTATTTCATAACTTTCTGTGACTGCTAAGTAGCATGTTCATTAGCGGCTGTGTTCTGAAAATAGTATTCTAGAAAGGAGTGTAAATTAGTATTAATTGTGAGATCGGAATAAAAAAGCATTAAAATAAAATAAACACCCCTTAAATCCATAAGAAATAAGGGGTGCTTTAACTGAATTAATAACCTACAATTGATACTTCAATAAAGTAGCCACAACTTCATAATACTCTTTTTCAATCTCCAAATAGGAGTTAGAAGTACTGTTATAATAGTTCAATTCCACAAAATATTCCAAAACCGAAATTTGCCCTGCCGACAATGCTTTATCCAAAAGTTTAATGGGTTCAACCGATTGGTTTATTTTTTCATAGTCTCTCAATATGCTTTTCAGACTTTCATAGCGGCCATAAAGCTGTTTGATTTCGTAATAATGCTCATTCGTATGACCAGCCAGAGCAGTTTCAGCAAAGGACATTTTAGCTTTTTCAAGTTTCACCCTGTTTTTACTTTCCCAAAGTGGTAAAGAAATTCCGGTGTGAATACCGTTATAAGTTTGTCCTAAAAGGCCTTGATAATGATACCCAACTTCCATTTTTGGTAAGGCTAATGCTTTATTTACTTCAATTTGTTTTTGAGCAATTACTTTTTCTTGTTCTAAGGTTTTTCTAATGTAATCTTGTGCTTCTATTTCTTTTTCCAAAGTTTCAAAAGCAGCAACCACAGGAACATCAAAATAAGCGACATCATTAAAGGCTATACCAGTTCCTCCGTTTAAACCGGTGAGTTGTTCATTGAGTTTCACAATAAAAGAAGCATTTTCTAAAAACTGTTTCTTGATTTCCAGCAATTGTATTTCGGCTTTGTTGACATCCAAAATGGTTCCGTCACCAGTTTCCAATTTCTTTTTAAAATGACCCAGCCATTTCTCGGTGGCCTCTTTTCGTTTAGCCAATGGAATTTGTAATTTGTTCCTGTAAACCAATTCAATACAAATCATTTTAGCTTCCAAAAGCAATTCTTGATTAGCGGCTTGAAGGTATAAATCAGCTTGCAGAATCTGTTGCTTGGCCAATTGTTTTTTCTTTCCGTAAACAGTCGGGAAATCAAAAGATTGTGTTACAACAATATCCGTTTGGTTTCCGGCATTGGCAGGGCTTCCTTTTAAATAGTCATATTCAACCGTTGGGTTATATAAAGAATTACCGGTTTGATACTGTACTTTTTGTGCGCTCCAATACTGCGTATTGGCTTGTATTGTCTTGTTATTTTTGGCAATCTCGGCTAAAACTGCATCCATATTGGATTGAGAATACCCTAAACCAAAAAAGAATAGGGCCAAGAATAGCAATAGTCTATTTTTCATTTGTTGCTTTTTTTCGATTAGATAAATAATACACTATTGGGACAATAAAAATGTTCAATAATGTGGAAGTCAACAGACCTCCTAAAATAACTTTCGCCATTGGACTTTGAATTTCATTCCCCGGTAAATCACTAGCAATAGCTAAAGGAATCAATGCCAATCCAGCGGTTAAGGCAGTCATCAATATAGGACTTAATCGGTCTTTTGAACCTTGGATAACCGTTTTATAAAGCGATAAACCTTCTTTCTCTAAAGTTTCATAATGAGAAACTAATAGAATTCCATTACGAGTGGCAACACCAAAAAGTGTGATGAAACCAATAATGGCTGGAATACTCAAAATACCACTGGTAAAATAAATACTGAATACACCACCAATCAAAGCTAATGGTAAGTTCAACAAAATAATAGAAGCAGTTTTTACTTTTTTAAATTCCTGATACAGAATTAAGAATATAACCAATAACGAAATAAGTGAAGTTAAAACCAAAGTTTTTGAAGCTTCAGCTTCGGCTTCAAATTGTCCGCCATACTCAATATGATATTCTTCGGGTAATTTTACTTTATCGTTAATGATTTTCTGAATATCAGCCACTACACTTTTTTGGTCACGACCCGATACATTGGCAGAAACCACTGTTTTACGTTGTACATTCTCACGATTGATCGTATTTGGTCCAGAAGTGCTGACGATGTCTGCCACATAATACAATGGAATTTTTTTGCCATCATGCGTATCAATCATAGCGTTTTTAATGTTCTCGATTTTGCCTTTGTTGGCATCATCAAAACGAAGCATCAAATCAAAAGTTTTGTTGCCTTCATAAATTTCAGATACTTTTTCACCAGCAAATGCTACATCAACAAATTCATTAAACTGACCAATAGTAATTCCATATTGGTTCAAAACATCTCGTTTGGCTTTTATTTGAATTTGCGGAATTTCGACTTGTTGTTCGACACTTAAATCTACCAATCCTTCCACATTCTGGATTTCATTTTTGATTTCATTGGAAAGCGTAAATAACTTATTCAAATCGTTACCAAAAATTTTGATGGCAATATTGGCTCGTGTTCCTGATAACATGTGGTCTATTCGGTGACCTATCGGTTGACCAATAGTAATATTGGCTCCTGAAACCCCCGCCAGTTTTTCACGAACATCTGCCATAAATTCTTCCCGATTTCTTTCGTCTAAAGTGAAAGGAGCATCAATTTCGGCAGCATTTACGCCTTGTGCGTGTTCATCAAGTTCGGCTCTTCCTGTTCTACGGGTGGTGATTTTAATTTCGGGTACAGATAGTAATGCTTTTTCTACTTGTGTGCCTATTTTGTTACTTTCCTCTAACGAGATTCCGGGTAAACTAACAGCACTAATTACCAACGAACCTTCGTTAAATTCGGGTAAAAAGCTCCTTCCCAATTGGCTCATTACTAACAGGGAAACCAAAAATAATCCCCCCGCAATTACAAGTACTGTTTTTTTCATTTCCATGGCCCGATTTAAAGCATTGGAATACATTTTTTGCAGGCGTTCCACCAACCAACTTTCTTTATGCTGTTTTAAAAGCATTTTGTCATTAGTCAATAAGTAACTTGCTAATACAGGCGTAAGTGTAATAGAAACGATTAAAGAAGCAAACAACGCTACAATAAAAGCGATGCCAAGCGGAGCTAATAATTTGCCTTCCATTCCTGATAAAAAGAACAACGGTAAAAAAGCAACTATAATAATAAAAGTGGCGTTAATAACCGAACTTCTAATTTCAAACGAACCATCAAAAATAACCGTTAGTTTGTCTTTTTGTTCCGCTTTGGGTTTTAATGCATTTTCTTTAAGTCGTTTAAAAACATTTTCCACATCAATAATGGCGTCATCCACCAAATCACCAATAGCAATAGCCATACCTCCTAAACTCATGGTATTGATAGTAAAACCTAGCCATTTTAAAGTAAGTATTGCAACAATTAATGAAATAGGTATTGCCAATAAGGATATAAATGTAGCTCTCCAATTCATCAGGAATAAAAACAAAATGATGATTACAAAAGCAGTTCCTTCCAATAAAGTTTTCTGAATGTTACTGATGGAAGCATTAATAAAATCGGCCTGACGGAAAATTTTAGTATTAATATGAACATCTTTGGGCAAGTTCTTTTGAATATCAGCAATCGAAGCATCAATAGTTTCGGTAAGTTCCAAAGTATTGGTTGAAGGTTGCTTCATTACTGTCATAATTACAGCAGGTTTCCCATTCAAGGAGCCATCACCAATTTTTAAAGAAGCACCAATTTTTATTTCCGCAACATCTTCAATTTTGATGGGATTACCATTCTGCATTTTAATTACAGATTTGCCTAAAGCTTCAATTTCGTTGGTTCTACCAATTCCTTTAACGATATACTCATTATTATATTCGTTCATAAATCCACCTGACGAATTGCCATTGGCTTCTTCACTGGCTTTTAATAATTCATTGAGTGAAACATTGTAGTAATTCATTTTTTGAGGGGAAGCCAATATTTGATATTGCTTGTATTCTCCACCAATCACAATAACTTGCGATACCCCTCCAGTGGCTAATAATCTGGGTCTTATAGTCCAGTCGGCAATGCTTCTTAAATCAATTTGGGAAGTTTTGTCGGCAGTTACACTGACTAACATAATTTCGCCCATGATAGAAGATTGTGGGCCCATTGTTGGATTTCCAACACCTTGCGGTAATTTTTCTGCTACGGCAGTAATTTTCTCATTTACAATTTGTCGTGCTTTGTAAATATCAGTGTCCCATTCAAATTCAACCCACACAATAGAAATACCTGCGGAAGAGGAAGAACGAACACGTCTTACATTAGTTGCGCCGTTTACAGCAGTTTCAATCGGAAAAGTAACCAGTTTTTCTACTTCTTCCGGTGCCATACCATGAGCTTCAGTAAGTACAACAACCGTTGGAGCTGTCAAATCAGGGAACACATCAACTTCCATTTTAGAAGCGACAACACTACCGAAAATCAGTAATAAAACCGATGCTATCACTACAAAAAATCTATTTTTTAGTGAAAATTTAATTATTTTATTTAACATCTATGGAATTTTGAATTCTGAATTTTAAATTTTGAATTGAATAATCAAACATTCATCATTTAACATTCAAAATTATTTATAAATCATTATTCTGAGACGATTTGACTATTGCTGTAAGAATATTGATGAGTTGATCAACATCATCAATTAATTTTGAATAGTCTAAATCTACTAATTTACTTCTATCAAGCAATTGTAACCAATATTTTGTTTCTCTTGCTTCTTTTGATGAGATTGACATTTTTGCTGTAAAATCTTTTTTAGATATTGCAGCAGTTGCTTCCTGAACATTTGCGCCAATACTTGTACCACTTCGCAATAATTGCTTTGACACAACATATTCTTTCTGTTTCAGCAACTGTTTGTATAACTCAATTATATGTAATGCAAAATCAAAAGACTTAGTTACTATAATATTTTCTTTCTTTATCCTTGCATAATTTAAAATTCAACATTCAACATTTCTAATGTTCATGTCCGTGAGCAGGCAATGCACCCGATGCACTTGATAATTTGATTTGATAACCACCTTTGGTAACCACTCTTTCATTTTCTGAAACACCTTCAATAACTTGTACATTCAAGCCATCACTGGCACCTAATTTCACTTCTCTTTTTTGGAAACTTTCGCCACCGGTTTGCACGTAAACATAGAATACACCTTGTTCTTCAATTAGGGCAGAAACAGGAACTACCAAAGCATCTGCAATAGCAGAAGATTTAAGATAAATTTCAACTATCGAACCCGAAACCAGTTGACCTTCATTGTCAATTTCAAAAGTAACAGGGATAAAGGGAGTGGCAGCGGAAGCACTTTTTCCATAAGAAATAATTCTTCCGTTCAGCGCAGCAGTATTATAAACAATCTCACTTTGGGGCGTTTTAAAATTAGCAGAAGTAATGCTTGATAATCTGCTAAAATAGTTTTGAGAAACATTGGCTTGCACAAGCAATTTCTTGTTTTTTGAAATGGTTGCTAATGGTGTTCCGGAGGGTACAAATTGTCCTTCGGTTACCAATACATTTTTAACAAACCCCGACATTGGAGATAACACGTTTTGACCTTTAGAACTATAATTTTTAGAAACAGTGTTATAGGCATTTCTCGCGTTATCAAATTGTAATTTTACTTGTTGATGGTCTTTTTCAGAAACAATTTTATCAGCCACTAATAATTTAGAACGCTCATAATCTGCCTTAGCTTGTAAATAATTGGCTTTAGCATCTTTCACAGAAGCATCGATATTACTTTCAGTCATATCAGCTCCAGTTATTGTGAAAAGTGAGTTGCCTGAATTTACAGCAGAACCCACAATGGTATTTTTACCAGAAAAAACAACTACACCACTTGCTTTAGCAGTAACAATCATTTCATCACCGGGAGCAGAAAGAATTTGACCACTTGTTTTAATGACATCATTGAACGTTTGTTTTTTAATAGCTTGATTAGCAAAATCCACTTTCCAGGCTTGCTCTTTTAGAAAAGAAATATCTGTACTTTCTGAGTGTGGAGCTTGTTTGGCTAATGCAGCCTTTTCATCAGCATAAACTACCACATTTTCAATCGTAATTTTATCGGTAAAATCTTTACTAATAATATCAAAAACCAGTGTTCCAGTCCCTGCTATTTTTGGACTTAAAGCCAAACGAAATATTCCAGGAGAACTAGGAGCATCAACTGAATTTTTAATGCCTTTATCACCTACAATTAAACTGACAGTAATTTTGGCATCAGTCAAGGCTTTGAAGTTTTCACCCAAAACTGTAAAATGAGCCGCAAACTTTGAAGTTTCACCTACAATCAAAGGTTTAAACTCAACGAATAGTTCCGAATTTTCAGTATAAAGGGTATAAGCTAATGGTTCTAATGAAGAACTTTCTTTAGTTTCTTCTTTGTTGTTGCAACTAGTAAATCCTAGAAAAAATAAACCTAGGAGCAATATTTTTAGACACAAGCCTGAAAGGCGAAATGTCGTTTTCGTAATTATTTTCATATATGTAAATTATTAGAATGATGCCTATAACTTCGAAATTATAGGCATCAAAAATAAATTAATGGTCGTGTTTTTCTCCATTTTCGTGTTGGTGATCATCAGCCTCTTTTGTAGCAACACTATCTTTACCAACAGTAAATTCTTCTTGTGAAACTGTATCTGTTTCGTGATTTGCATGTTCTTCACCATCTGCGTGTTGGTGCGTTCCATCTGTGTGGTCGTGTCCGTGTTCTTCAGTTTTTTTTCCGTTGCAAGCAGTAAATAGCATAGTAGCTATTGCCATTGAAAACAATAATTTTTTCATTGATTTTGTTTTTTGAAATTAATATATATGAAATGAATATTATTAAAATTAGGTCGCAAGTACTAATGTGATTTGCGACCCGAGCTTTTGCGAACAGGCGAAGTAATCATATATGATCTATAAAAAAACAATAGATAAGACATATGAAAATAACTTAATGCCTAAAAAAGGCAATAAGTATCCTGTAATTCAAATAATGAATAGTTTAGATAAAAAGTGTGGGCGGACCACGAAATTGTAAGGAATGTAAATGAGGAGAAATAAAAATGAGCGGTTCTTTGTTTCGAACTACTTTATTTTTATTATAATATCCAATTGAATCTGTAAAAACTGAAGTTGTATCTAGTACAAAAACTTGATTAGGAACTTCCTTAATGATTTTTACAACTACTTCTAATTGACTATTTGAAAAAGTATCGGAAGTGTGGTTAAAATGAGAAAATAATATTGACAAACCACTTTCGCCCGAATTTTCTTCATGGTGGTGATGGTGTTTTCCATCGTGCTGATGTTCTGTTATATGGGTGTGCGGAAATAAGCTATGTCCTAATTGAAGGAAACAAGCTAAAAAAAGAAATAATACGTAAATCGATTTCTTATGCATTTTTACAAAAGTAAACAATTTTTATTTAAAGTAAATTAGTTTTTATATTTTAGGAACGTTTAATATTATCTCATTTAAATTCACAAAAAAAATGCTGTAGTTCAATTTGTGTGTTGATGAGAGATTTAGCAGTTTTTGAAAAGTATATTGATGTTTTCGCGATCACACCTGAAATTGTAAAGGAAAGCGGTTTTCGCAAAAAAATCACCAGACTTTCATTGCTTTGTAGCAGAGGACAATGATGAGATAGCAGGAATGTTAGTGTATTATTTTCTTCCGTACACAGCACAGAACCGACCTGCAATTTATATGAAAGAACTTTATGTAAATGACAAGTACAGAGGGCAAAAAATTGGCGAACAGTTGATGAATGCTGTAAAGGAAGAAGCACGAATTAATAACTGTGGAGTAATAAAATGGACAGTTGCGCCTTGGAACGAGGGTGGAAAAAAGTTCTATGAACGTCTGGGAGCAAAAGAAAATAGCGAGTGGATTAATTATGAATGGAGTGTTTAAAAATTATTAGGATAGTAATGGAAAATATAACGATACTAGGCGTAACATTAAACGATATTGAACAATTACAGACAATTGGCAGGGAAACATTTTTAGAGACATTTTCTTCTAGCAATACCAAAGAAGATATGGCAAAGTATCTAGCGGATAGTTTTTCTATCGAAAAGCTAACCGAAGAACTGAATAATGAGCATTCCGAATTTTACTTTGCGGACGTTGATGATAAAGTGGTAGGTTATCTGAAACTAAACTTGGGTAGTTCCCAATCAGAGATACAAGACAGCATTAGCCTTGAAATAGAAAGGATTTATGTATTACAGCAATACCACGGAAAAAAGGTTGGACAGGTGCTGTACGAGAAAGCAATGCTGGTGGCAAAAGATAAAAAAGTGAATTATGTATGGTTGGGAGTTTGGGAAGAAAACCCAAGAGCCATCCGCTTTTATCAGAAAAATGGATTTGTAGAATTTGATAAACACATTTTCAGATTAGGAGATGATGAACAGACCGATATAATGATGAAAAAGTTTTTGTAAAATGTATTATTTATGGAGTTTAACATTCAACCTATACTAGAAACCGAAAAGGTAATCCTTTATCCTTTACAGGAAGAGGATTTTGAAGTTTTATATACCACAGCTTCCGACCCCAAAATATGGGAACAGCATCCCAACAAAGACCGTTGGAGAAAGGACATATTTAAAACATTCTTTGACGGAGCAATACAAAGTAAAGGTGCTTTTAAAATTGTAAACAAAGTTACAGAAAGCGTTATCGGCAGTACCCGAATTTACGATTATAACGAACAGGAAAACTGCATATTTATCGGCTATACGTTTTATACAGTTGCTTATTGGGGTAAAGGATTAAACCGATTGGTAAAAACCACAATGCTGGACTACCTTTTTCAATTTGTTTCAAAGGTGTATTTCCATATCGGAGCAGATAATATCCGCTCACAGATAGCCATCAGTCGCTTAGGTGCTGAAAAAGTTGCAGAAAAGGAAGTAACTTATTTTGGCGAAGCACCCAAGCTGAATTTTATGTACGAAATCAGTAAAGAAAAATGGGAGCAGGAAATTTAAAGCAGAATGAACGTATTTGACCTTACTATAAACGACAAAGAACAGGTGTCATTAAACGATGTATTTCTTGATAAAGCCAACAAAGAGAAGTTTGGACAACTCATCAAGGAACATCAATATATTGAAGAATTGACCCAATACGGACTGCCTGTAAATAACAAAATATTGCTTCACGGCAGTTCGGGCTGTGGCAAGACGATGACCGCCAAAGCCATAGCACGGGCATTGGGTAAAAATATCCTGATACTCAATTTGAGCAATGTGGTTTGTTCACGCATTGGCGAAACATCGCAGAATATCAAACAGGTATTTGATAAAGCAGGCAGGGAAAAAGCCGTTTTGTTTTTAGATGAATTTGACCAGATAGGAAAAGCGAGGGGCAACGATAATAAAGACGTAGGCGAAATGCGGAGGTTGGTCAATACACTCATTCAGTTGATAGACTATTATCCTGAAAAAGCATTATTGTTATGTGCGACCAACCATCCCGAAATTATTGATACAGCTTTATTAAGGCGGTTTCAGTTGCTGATAAACTTTGAAATGCCTACACCCCAAATTTTAGACGAGTATTACAACAAGCTATTATCTCGATTTCCTGCGGAGTTACAGAACATAGAACGCAAATACAACATTTCATTTGAAGAAGCCAAAGACCATACGTTTACATCGATAAAATCGGTACTGATAAAAGAACTGGAAGAAAAACAAAAAAATGCCGAAGTATAAATGAAGAAATCCTACAAAACATAGCCGTCATACAAGAGCGGATAAACAAAGCTTGTAAAGAAAACGGCAGAAATCGCAATGAAGTAAAATTGCTCCTGGCAACCAAAACCGTGCCTGCGGAGCGTATCAAAATCGCTTTGCAGGCAGGGCAAACATTGATAGCCGAAAACAAAGTACAGGAACTCAAAGAAAAGTACGAATTGTGTATATTTACAAATTGGCAGTATTTCTTCAATCCCCATTAAATAGAAAACCAAGATGAATGAAATTGACTTAGAAAAATGGAATAGAAAGGAACACTTCGAATTTTTCTCAAAAATGGCAAGTCCATATTTTGGAATTATTACTGAGATAGATTGTAGTAATGCTTACAAGAAAACTAAAGAAAACGGACAATCATTCTTTTCATATTATCTTCACAAATCTATGTTAGCAGTAAATTCAATTGAAGAATTGAGACTAAGAATCATAGATAACAAAGTTATAGAATTTGATCAGATAAATGCTGGTTTTACAGTTGGAAGAAAAGATGGAACTTTTGGTTTTGCATTTGCCAATTTTTCGAATGATTTTGAAGCTTTTAATGCTGAAGTTCAAGAAGAAATTCAAGCCGTACAGAATTCAACTGGATTGCGGTTAAACGATGATGATGTAAAAAAAGATTTAATTCGTCATTCTACAATTCCCTGGACTTCGTTTACAGGACTTTTGCATCCAACTAATTTTGATAGAACAGAATCTGTTCCAAAAATAACATTTGGAAAATTTAATATTCGTGAAGGAAAAAAATATTTGCCAATATCAATCGAAGCTCATCACGGATTAGTAGATGGTTTGCACCTTGCTAAATATTTAGAAGAGTTTCAAAAGCAACTTAATAAGGAGTCTTAAATCCGCAAACCCACTTAACTATAGTTTGCAGATTCTTTTTATGGCAAATATTCAAATAACGTATCGTAAAAATCCTTCTAAATTATTTTTGAAGAGATTTAATTCCATTTTTTTTTTTTACTTTTGTATTCAGTAAGAATTAAAAGGCTAATATTCCAACATTAGAGAAGAAAATTGGGGATATTAGTTTATTTTGCACTTCAATGCATACTCTAATAGTTAATGTAAAAACCATTATTCTATTAGTAGTATGGACAAAAAAAACTTATATTTATTTCTGTTAATTTTAGGCACTGCTTTTTGGGGTGTCTCCTTTACTTTTGTAAAAGTCGGAGTAGGCGAAGGTTCTCCATTTGCATTTTTATTCTTCAAGTTTTTCGTAGCCACGTTGTGCTTGATCGCAATTTTTTTTAATCAATTAAAGTATATCACGAAGAAAACTTTTCGGATTAGTATTCTTATTGGAACTCCTTTATTGATAGGGACAATTCTGCAAACTATTGGATTAAAATATACCACAGTTTCCAATGCAGCCTTTATAACGGGTTTAGATGTTATCTTAATTCCAGTTTTGAAGTTGTTTATTTACAAAAAGAAAGTCTTGCGCAAAGTTTGGTTTGCTTGCGCTTTGGCGTTGACAGGATTATACATCATCGTTGTAAAAGACGATTTGACCTTAAACGTTGGTGATTTCTGGATTTTGGCGTGTGCCTTAGCTTTTGCTTTATATGTTTTGCAGGTGGGGAAATATTCTAACGAGGAAAGACCGATGCCAAGTGTGATCTTGTTGATGCTGTTCTGTACGGTCGGATGCTTTGTTTTTGCCTTATTTGACACCAATACTGTTTGGCTGCCCGATACAAATGGCTTCTGGACGGCAGTGCTTTTCGCAGCGTTACCCGCAACAGCTTATATGTATGCAATTCAAAATGCAGGACAAAGATATTTAGGGGAAGAAAAAATAGCCTTAACTTACTTATTTGAACCTGTTTTCGCCACAGTCGCTGGCATAGTAATTCTGAAAGAAGCATTATCCACAGAGATAATCATCGGCGGTATATTTATTATCTCCGCGATGATTATTTCCGAAGTGAATTTTAAGAAGTTGAGGTCGAGGATGTTTAGTCAGCGTACGCTATAAACTTACTATAATCCGATTTCCTTTCTCTAAATGGTACTAACTTTAAAATTAAAAGATACAAAAACCTGTAAACTTGCAGGCTTTTGTATCTTTTACAATGTCGTGAAAATATGGACGATATCTCGGTCTTAGCGAATCGTTCGGCGATATCGAGGTATAAATTGTCTTCCCATTTGTAAAGGCCTAGGGAAGGTAGCCAACTTTAAAGAGAAAGTTTGATTACTTCTCCATCCTGAGGAATGATCAATTTGTCTGTCCCGATATTGAATTCGGCAGCTTTCTGGCTTAAAGAGCTCCTTGTTGTTCGGCAATGATCCAACGCATCCATATGAACTGCTATAACTTTTGCTTTTCCGCTCTCATTTATTAAAGCCATTGTTTGGGCTTCATCCATAATAATTGGTACATTTTCAAATCCTTGCATCTGTGCTCCTCCAGAATTTACAATGATATAATCAGGTTTGAATTTTTTAATAGTCTTTTTAATATCTTCTGTCCAGATCGCATCTCCAACGATATAAACCGTCGGTTGATTCTTTGCTTTTAATACAAATCCAGATGTTTTACCCATCATTTCCAATACCTCGCCAGTGCCATGCTGCCCTTCTACTCGATGAATGTTTATCTCATTCCATAGCACATTGCCCTCTAAAACGGCTGCACTTGTAAAACCTTCCTTTTGGAAGAATTCCTTATCTGCGGGCTGATGCATTAGTGCTATGGATTTATCCAGGATTTTACTGGCAGCCTTGTCAAAGTGGTCATCATGTGTATGTGTCACTAAGACCAAATCTACATCTTTAACGATTTCATTTACGGGCATTTTCAGATCAACTGTTGGGTTTTTTTGGATTCCAGCCCAAGAATCAATTGCTCCTTTTGGAGACAGCATTGGATCAACTAAAATCTTTTTTCCGCCATACTCTATGAGTAATGTTGCATTTCTAACTAACTGAAGAGTCGGTTTCGTGTTCGAATTGGTTTGGCCAAATGATAAGGCCGCTGATAGCGTAAGCGCTACTGCTAAAATTACTTTTTTCATAGTTTTTTATTTTAATAATGTTTGACACTCCTTATTATAAGTATTTTGGAGTAATTAATACATTGCAAAGGTCGGGACAAGGTGTTGTTGTTAAGGTATCAAACGCTTGCTAATTACTACCATTTTGATAATCTTGGCTTGTCGTTAAATCATCAGTAAAAGTCTTTTAATGCACATATTCACTAACTTTGTGTATTTAAAAAGTAAAACATGAAAACGATTAAATTTCATAAGACGGAATGCGGCGTTGATTTTCTATTGAATGTCTTAACCGAAAAAGACATTGATTACACTGATAGTGGCACATTTGATACCGACTATTTCGAGATTTTATTTTTTAAAGAAGCAAAGGGTATACTCATTCTAAACCAGCAAGAAATTGAGTTAAAGGCTGGTTCGATTATCTTTATTTCACCGTTTCAAAAGCGAAATTGGAGATTGGACCCTAATAATCTTCAGCTTACTACTTTGGTTTTTCAAGAAGCCTTTTTAAATGACTTTTTTGCCGATAAGCTATTCACTTACCGCTTACTGTACTTTTACCAGTTGGTACATCCTTTAAAAATGAATATTGATAAAGATGAAATGCTGAAATACTGCAGCCTTTTGACCGAGATCAAAATGGAGTTATTGGCTAGCGAAACCGATAGTGTCCATATTATTCGCTCCTTATTATACTATCTTCTACAGACACTAAACCGTCGGTATGCAAAACAATATGCACTGTCTTTGTCAAAACCAGGAAATAACCTGGCTTTTCACTTTAAGAATTTACTAGAAATCCACATCAAGGAGAAGCAGCGGATCAACGATTATGCAGAAATGTTGGGCATCAGCAGAATTTCACTGAACAAAGCAATCAAAGCCCAGTTCAACACTACAGCTACGCAATTACTAAAACAACGACTTCTTTTTGAGATACAAAACTTGCTGCTTCATTCAAACAAAACTATTAATGAGATAGCTTATGAACTTCATTTTTCAGAACCGAACCATCTGATGCGATTCTACAAGACTCAAACGGGCCAAACCACAACTGAGTTCATCAACAGTATGACAAACATTCCCAGAAAAGCAGGAACAAATCCTGCCAAGAATTTAATGCTATGATTTAGCTGTTATTTCATCTTGAGATTGCTAACTCTTTAGTTAATAGGCTTGGAATAGGTTATCAAAAGGGTATTCTTTAGATAGTTTTTGGTATATTATTTTCGTGCGTGCAGACTTAATTTTGTAAAATAATTTAAAATTAATATGCCATGAAAAATAATGTTATAAATACGGGTAGCCCAGATAATAAACCAGCTTCTTTTCAACCGCTTGGAAAACAAGGAAATGCTCCGGTTCCTTTGTCAATTCTGGATGTGGCTACAACCGGAAAAGGGTATTCTGCTGCAGAAGCCGTTGCTACCAGTATTGCCTTGGCAAAATTTGCTGACCAACGTGGGTTTGCTCGTTATTGGGTAGCAGAACACCATGGTATGCCTGCTGTTTCCACATCTTCACCCGCCATGTTGCTTTCCAGACTTATCGGCGAAACAAAAAATATACGATTGGGATCTGATGGTATGATGTTACCCAACTTTCCGCCCTTGGTAGTTGCCGAACAGTTTGGTATGCTTCAAGCAATGGCTTCAGGACGTATAGATTTAGGAATAGGCCGTGCCCCTGGAACCAATGGACTTACGGCATCAGCACTTCGTGGTAACCATTTAGGAGCGGAGGATTTTCCAGATTTGTTGACAGAACTATTGCATTTTCTTAAAGATGATTTTCCTGATGGACATCCTTTCAAGAACAGGGTATTCGCCGTTCCAGGACCAGGACAAGATCGTGAAAACGGTATCGCCCGATCTTTTGACAGCCCATCGGTATGGTTATTAGGTTCTTCAGGATATTCTGCCCAATTGGCAGGAAAATTGGGATTGCCATTTGCCTTTGCCGCACAGTTGGCTCCAGAGAATATGCTATTTGCATTTGATCTGTATAAAAAGAATTTCAAAAAGTCAAAGGTTCTTGATAAACCACATACTATAGCATGCTTCTCTGTATTTGCGGCAGATACTGTAGAGGAGGCAAAAATCCAAACGCATGCCTTTGCACACAGTATGCTTCGGATGATGAAAGGACAAACCTATGTTATTCCATCTCCGGAAGAATTGAAAGACTATAGTTACGATCACTCAGAAAAGTTTGTATTGGAAAGCTGGCATGAAAAAATGATATATGGAACTGCAGATCAAGTTGTAAGCCGGTTGAATGAATATCAAAAGATCTCAGGTGCAGATGAACTGATGATTGCCAACTTGGGGCATTCTCCCGAAGGCATATTGCATTCGGCAAAATTGATAGCTGATGCTTATAATATGCCCACTTTAGGGCTTGAAATAAATTTAAACGAGTAATATGGATATAAGTATTTTGTTATATTTGGTGGTAATACAACGGAGGTTATTTATAGACTGACGTTAGTGACAATTTTTAACAAACTTATTAAATTTATTATGTCAACAACTTATCACACAAATGGAAGAATAAAATGGAGTTCACTAGGAAGTGCCTATCATGATAATGGAAGTTTTGGAAGTTATTATGCAAGAAGTTATTCAAGTAACAAGCAACTGAAAATCTATAGCTAAAGAAATAGGAATTTCAAGAAATGAGCAGGAATTAATGATAAAAGCATTCCATTTTTAGTAATCTAGCTGGAAAAACTAGTCAAATTGACCACCCAATTCCAATTCAAAATGACCACCTCCATTTTTCATTAAAAACTACTTTTTTTTATCTGTTAATTACAGTATTAATGATGATTTATTTGTTGAGCTGCGTCGTAAAGGAAATTGTTGGAATAATGCTGTAGCGGTAAGCTTCTTCAAATCTTTGACCCGAGCACAGCCAACAGACGAAGCAATACATTGAAACTGGGTATAACAGAAAAAAAAAGACATTGATTTGCCTTTTCTACGCTCGGGTCTACTTTGAATTATGCAACTATTGAAGAATTTAACAATCAAATTAATTACAAAAATGTAGCTTAACTTATACTGCAGGTTTTATGTGCATATCCAATATTTCGGTAATATCAGCAATGGATAGTGGTTTGTGATAAAACTTTTTAACAATTGAGTATTTTTTTGACCTTTCAATATCTGGTTTGTCTGTAGATGATGACAAAATATACAAGGCTACATTTTTGTAATCATTAAGCTGTCGTGATTGTATTTCATCTAAAAATCCCCACCCATCCAACATAGGCATGTTTAGGTCTAAAAGAATAATACATTTGGAAAATTCTCCTTGATGCCCATTTAATTTTTCCAAACCAACTTTGCCGTTTTCACAATGAATAAATATCAAAGTACGATCCATTTTACTCATCATTTTTTCAATGATAAAACGAACAATCGGATCGTCATCAATTATGTATATCGTTTTATTCAACATTGTTATTCAATTGGATTTCTTGAGCTTCTTCTGTGATCTTTTTTACAACAGCATCCATTTCATTAGATGAAATTCTAAGTTGCTTTAGCCAAAACATCAAATCATCGAGTTTCTCTTTCTCGGTTTCAATCAAATTGATAATACCCAATATCCGTGCTAAAGGGGCTCTCACTACATGAGACTGTGTCCATGCAATTTTCCTGAGTTTTTCATTTTGTGCTTCGATATGCATAACATATTGACTTCTACTAAATGCAAATTCAATACTCTTATGAAGAATACTGGGTGTTACTTCATCTTTAACCAAAAAATCATCTATCCCTAGTTTAAGACTATCTTTAGCTAAGTAAAGATCGGTATAACCCGTTAAAATGATAACGGGCACCTGCACATTCTCCGCAATTATTTTTTGAATTAACTCTAAACCTGATAAGTCAGGTAAATGTAAATCCAGAAGTATTAAGTTAATGTTATCTTTCGTTGGATTATCTGTAAATTCTTTATAATCACTAAAAGTCTTACATCTTTTTATTTGAACAGTTCTAAATGTTTCTATAAGGTAATCTTCAATTAATACAAAATCACCATCATTATCCTCTAGAACAAGCACAGATAATGTTCTTTTGATTTCTTGATATTTTTTCATTTAGAAAGTGTTGTTAGCTGAAGCCAAAATTCTTCAATTTTTAGAACTGCCTTGACAAATTCTTCCATTTCCAAAGGCTTTTGAATATAACTGTTGCAATATTTATTATATGCCTTTTCTATATCCCCCTGACAAGAAGATGTGGTCAGCATGATGACAGGAATTTTTTTTAAGTATTCATCTTCCTTAATTATGGCCAACACTTCATGACCACTCAATATTGGGATGTTAATATCCAGAAGAATCAAGTCGGGTTTTAGCGCTTCTGAAAAATCCCCTTTACAATAAAGGAAGTCTAATGCCTCTTGTCCATTTCTAGTCACACTGACCTGAGTTTGAAACTTACTCTCTTCAAAAGCATCGAGTGTGAGTAAAACATCACCCTCATTGTCCTCTACAAGAAGAATATGTGCTAATTTCAAATTTTTTGTATTCATAGTGTCTAATTTTTAGTTTTTAAAATTGTGAAATAAAACGTTGTCCCTTCTCCCACTGTTGATTCAAGCCTAATTTCACCTCCAAGAAACTCCACGCTACGCTTTGTTACAGACAATCCAATGCCTGTCCCGTCATAATCTTTCCTGTTATGTAATCTTTGGAAAATTATGAATATTTTTTCATAAAATCTTTCATCTATCCCTATACCATTGTCCTTTATCGCAAACTCATAGAAATCACCTTTTTCTCTTACACTAACATCTATAATTAGTGGCATATTCTCTTTAGAATATTTTAATGCGTTATCCAATAAGCAATGGAAAATTTGTGTAACAGCAGCCTTATAAGTGACCAAAACAGGAAGGTCATCATAACTTATTATAGCATTCTTTTCTTCTATTAACTTTCTTCTTAGAAGTAAAAACTCTGATAATATTTCATTCAGCTTTATAGGTTCTTTTTGCTCAGTAGGGCTGTTGGCTCTGGAATAAAGCAATAGATCCAGTATAATTTGTTTCATTCGCTTGGCTCCATCAGTGGCATAATGAATGTATTGTAGTGCCTTATCATCAAGTTGATCCGCATATTTCCTTTTCAATTGATCCATAAAACTAGTGATCATCCTGAGTGGTTCCTGCAAATCATGAGAAGTTATAAAAGCGAATTGCTCCAGTTCTTCATTAGATCTTTGCAGTTCTTTAGTTTGAGTCTCCAATTTTTGATTGATTGCTAATAACTTTTCTTCTTGTCTTTTACTTTCAGAAACATCAGTCATTGCACCTATCATTCTGATAGCTTTACCCTTATTTTTCCTTATAATTAATCCTCTGTCGATGACATAAACAATATTTTCATTATCATCAATTACTCTATACTCTGCTTCCCAACGATTTATTTTTGGGTCAATTATTGATCTTTCGATACTTTCTTTTAACTTTTGGATATCATCCGGATGAAATTTTTCCTTCCAAAATTGCTCCTTCTTTAACTCTTTTGAAGTTGTTTTGCCAAAGAACTTATGAATATTATCAGATCTATAAAATTGATCATTTGCTATATCCCAATCCCATATGGCATCATTGGTTGCCTCTGTGACTTTTTCAAAACGCTCGTTGGCTTGTATTAAACGTTCATCAGCTTCTTTTCTAAGGGTAACATCTGTAAAATAAATGGAAAGACCAGTTGAAGATGGATAAGCATTCACTTCAAACCATTTACCCAATGTTTCATATTTCTCTTCAAAACGTACCGTTTCTCCGGTCTCCATCGCATAGTGATATTGTCGGTAAAAATCAGAATCAATAGCATCAGAATAAGCTTCCCAAAGATTTTTTCCAAGTATTGACTCCTTAGCAAGCCCTAAAAACTTTTCAGCCTGTTTGTTCCAATAGGTAACTATCCAGTCATTACTTACAGTAAAGAACGCATCACCAATACTTTCCAGAATATTATTTTTTTCTTGATATGCTTTTGTTAATTGTTCTTCACTTCGTTTTCTTTCGGTTATATCTCTAAAGAAAATAGACAGTCCGTTGGAAGATGGATAAATGTGGTTTTCAAACCATAAATCATAGGGCTCATAATACTCTTCAACATGTACATATTTTTGAGTTTCCATTGCTCTCTCGTAAGCTAAATGAAAAGGCTGATTCAGTCCCTCAGGAAATTCTGTCCAGATATGCTTACCAATCATTTCTTGTGGGTTTCGATTGAAAATTTCTCCCGCCTTTTTATTCATATATGTATAGCACCAATTGCTATCTAAGGCAACAAATGCCTCTGTTATGCGTTCTAAAATTCTGTTTTTATCATTAAGTGCCTGAACTAATTGTTTTTCTACCACTTTTTTATCATGGATATCCTGAAAACTGCCTGAAATTCGTTTGGCGACTCCATTAAACCTTTCCACTTTTCCAATAACTCTTACCCATCGCTCTCTTTTATTATTTGTAACAATTACTGCTTCAAAATCAAAGTCTGAGCCGTCTTCTATGCTTTTGCTGATCAAATTGGTAATCATAGGACGAAAATCTTCACGGTAGAAATTGAGAGACATAGCAAGATCAGGTGAAAAGTTTTTCGAATCGGTTTCGTGTAGCTGGTGTACCATATCAGACCAAAAAGCTTTGTCCTGTTCAAAATCTACTTCCCATGAACCTATTTTAGCTATTTTGTTGGTTTGTGTATTCAGATTTCTCAGTTTGTTTTCTTCTGTAATGTCCTTGGCCGATATGTATATTAATTCTTCTTGAGGATTAAAAACGCATTGCACATTCAAAACAATAAAATGACTGGTTTTAGAGAGAAACCTTGCTTCAAAACTTTGATTAATGGTGCCGTTCTGAAACGATTGTAAAACCTCTGACAACTTGAATAAATCTTCTGGAAAGATGATGTCCTTTAGAGAGTTTTTATGGAGTTCTTCTTTAGAGAACCCAAGCAGCTCTGAGCTGGACTTATTAATCTTTAAAAACCTACATTGTATATCGGCAATACCTACAATATCAGGAATTGCATCATATAAGTGTTTTAAGTCTCCTTCTAGTTTTTTGCGATTAATTTCAGAAGCCACAAAACTTTCAAGCCGTTGAATAATGTTACTGTATTTTTCAAGAAAACGACTATCTTGATTAGAACCCAGAACTAAAACGCCAATTACCTCATCTTGAAAAAGCAGCGGAATACCAGCAACTGAATTCAACTGCAACTGCTTGCATAATTCTGTGCGAAGAAATAGGTCATTCATAGTTTCCTTATCCCATATTTGTCGATCTTTCAGTTGCCAAACTTTTCCAAGAAGACCTTTTCCTTCAACAAACTTTTGAATTGAGTTATCATTTATTGTGGCAGTATTATGTATATGTGTCCGACTGAATAGTTGTAGATGACTTCGCTCCAGATTGACACACCATATTTCAACTAAATCGAATTTACCGAACGCTTGTATGCTTTCACATACATTTTTACAGGCATCTTCAAGTCTGTCTTCTTCACTAAAATTTTTGCTTATTTCAGCCAACAAAGCAAGTTCCAGCTCTTTGTTTTTTTGTTCAGTTATATCTCTTTCAATGGCTATCCAGTGGGTGTAACGGCCGCTTTCGTCCGCTATAGGTGTTACATTAAAATGCACCCAAAATTCGTCGCCATTTTTTTTGTAATTAACGGTAGTTATTTCATATTCCTCCCAATTACGCAATGCTCTTCCAAGCCTGGATAAAGCCTCTAAATCTGAATGAGGACCTTGCAAAATACGTGGCGTTTTACCAATTACTTCCTCAGCTGTGTAGCCTGTCATTTTTGTAAATGCTTCGTTTACATAAATAATTCTATGGCCCGCCTCATCAAATGGTTCGGCTTCAGTTATTAATACTGCATCATTGGCGCTGGTTATTACACTGCTTAGCAATTTTAGTTTTTGCTCTTCTTCTTTTTTCTTTGTAATGTCACGTGATACAGAAAGCAGTTCTTTACCGTTTTCACCTGTTTTTTTTATGGGAGACACTAATACATTCCACCATTTGGGGCTACCTTTAGCAGTAGGACAAAATGCTGTAAACTCCACCGTTTCACCAAGCAGTGCTTTTTCTACCGCATTTTTTATCATCAGTTCATTATCCTTACCCCAAAGCGTCCACCATTCTTTATTTTTAAATTTAGAAAAATCGTCAATCTCCATTAAACAAAGGCCATTGAGATTCATATACTGGATTCTACCTTCTGCATCAATTACTTTTAAACAATCAGGACTGCTCTCCAGAAGCGTTCGGTTAAACAGTTCATTAGCTTCCAATTGTTTTTTTGTGTCAATTTTATCCGTTACGTCCCTTGAATTGGCCACTATGCCCTTTACATCAATATTGTCAAGCATATTGGTTAGTACTGTTTCAACCCAACGCCATTCCCCTTTACCATTTTGAAAACGAAACGGCTCAACCTTAACTATTTTTTCCTCAATAATTTTTTGTAGAAACTGCAAGGTCTTTTCTCTATCGTCCGGATGGATAAAATCGAAAGCATTTTTCCCTATAAAATTTTCAGGAGCTATCCCAAAAATAGAGGTACTTGTTGGGCTAACATAAGTGTAATTACCATCTAAATCTAATATGCCAATTAAATCAGATCCTTCCTGTACTAATGCCTTGAACCGATTTTCATTTTGTTCCAAGGGTCGCTTTTGTTCTACAGTTTCCCTGGCATCCTTTACTACACAATACATGAGTTTGGAATCTCTATCGCAGCGGGTAGACCATAGGTTATATGCTATGCTACCATCTTTTCTTTTGTATCGGTTAACAAAAGGTTTTACTTGTTCACCTGCGATAATGGCTTCTGCAATTTTGTTTGTTTTTCCGATATCTTCCTCTAGTACCAGCCGTACATAGGGTGTATTTAAAAGCTCTTCTGCTGTATATCCCCAATGCGATTTTGCTTCTTCACTTACGTAAACAAAATTTCCCCCTTCATCAATAGTACAAAAAACATCTAATGAAGCCTCCATCAACAATCTAGCTTGATAATTTTCTTGAACAATACTCGTTACATCAGTATTTCGACAAGCTACACTTTGGACATTACCGTCTTCATCTTTTATTGGCAAGAAAGAAATTTGTCCATATTGTTTCTCGTTGTTAAATGGGTGGAAGAACTGTTCTTCAATTGTGAAAGAATCTCCTGAAAGGGCTCTTTGGTAGTAGGCTTCCCACTTTTCAATATATCCCTCGCCCAGTCCTCCCTGTAAAATTGAAGTATTTAGTTCTTTTTCCACACCTATTATTTCCTTCATCAGGTTGAGATAGGATTTATTGGCATAAATCAAATGTAATTTATGGTCAACCATCCAAATCAAGTCTTTAGCTTGGTCGAGTAGGAGATCGCTGTATTTTTTACTATTCATTTTTTCAATTTTATAATCAAGGTTGTAAAAGTGCCATCATAACATGAGTAAAAATGACTCTTTTGATTTTTGAGCTTTGGCTCCTTTGTCAAGAAAAACCAAACGTTCCATTTTGCGTGTGGTTTTTTTCCTGTGCCCTAACGTTCTGGCATTACAGCCGGTTTGGAACTAAATTAAGCTCATTCTTCGGATTTACCACCCGAGACTAGCGAACAGGCGAAGCAAATCATCCCAAATAGAACCCGAGGCTGAAAGCCAAACCAGCCGGAGACAAACCATCTTTCCCTTAAGTAAATTGCCTAAATCCGTTATAGCTAATGTCGAACTAAACCTTCAATAGCACATACCGAGATTTTGTACATTACGAATATAACCAAAAAATATAATTATGGTCGCAAAAAAAAAAGCAGCAGAATTAAAAAGTTATTACTGGACAGAAAATGCCAATATATGCGAAGAATCAATAGAGTTTGATGAATCTGGGTATATTAGAAATACAATAGTTGGAATAGTAGAACAAAATGGAATTCTTTTGAACAAAACCTTGTATTTATCATTTGCAAAAAACTATCAGAAAATTTAAAGGAAGAATATATATCAATATTATATAGTCTGTATCGGGTAAATTCAAAAAGCGATAATTTTTTAGTTGGATTAGAAAAAGCTGAGGAACTTTTAAAAAATGAATAACAATAGAAATAGCATCTAAGGATGCTTTTCCACTTTACCATTTACCAAGCTCTCCGAAATCTCCTGACACAGCCTCTACTACCCCCTAAATTTCAAATCCTGAACCTCTCTTTTCAACTCCAATAAAATTTCTTTCAAACTTTCCATTTCGGTTACAGGCTGCTTACTGTCAGTCCGTCCAATATTACATTGGTATTCCCATATTTCGAGAATTTCAGAAAATTTAACTTCATAGTTAGGATAAAACCGATTATCTGATTCTAAAACCAATGCATTCTTTTTGTTCTTATTAAGACGCTTATACACCATCCCTTGATTTTTAGTAATCAGGATATAAGTTCTGCCATCTTGTACTTCACCGATATGCTCTACATAGCGTCCCACAATAATAGAACCATCCTCATGCGGTGGCATTGAATCACCCTCTACCGGAAAACCACGATGTTTCCCGGAACCCAAAAAAGGCAATGAAATCTGTTGCAGGCTTTCAATATATTCCGGATCTGAATAACCTGTAAGATAGCCCGCCTTTACCTTTTCAGTAACAATCTCTATACTATCATTCCCATTCTGGTCCACTTGGATGGGTAGAATAAGTCGGTTGTTTTCTAAATTAATCAAATCTTGAACATCAATTTTACGAACGTCTACTGACAATAGTAAATCAATACTGATATGAAAATGATAAGCGATCTTCTTTAGGATATCATAAGGAGCTTCCGAGGTACCGTCTTCATATTTGACATACCGACCCCTGGTAATTTGCAAGTGCTCGGCTAATTTTTCCTGAGAGATTTTATCCCTTACCCGCAATGCTCTGATATTATCTGAAAATAACGACATAATAATATTGTTACAATTTGTAACTACAAATGTACATATAATTGTTAGTATCTATACTAATTTTGTAACCTACAAATTAAAGAATATGACAAGGGCAATTGTACATCTCGACATGAATACTTTTTTCGTCTCCTGCGAAAGAATTACTAACTCTCAATTAGAAGGTATCCCTTTGATTATTGGCGGTGGTGACCGTGGTGTGGTGGCCTCTTGCTCCTACGAAGCACGCCGTTTTGGGGTGCGTTCAGCTATGCCAATCCATATGGCACTGAAGCTGTGTCCACAAGCCAAAGTGATGAAAGGCGACATGGAATTGTATTCTAAATATTCCCATACGATCACTGAAATAATTCAGGAAAAAGCACCTGTAGTGGAGAAAGCAAGCATTGATGAATTTTATCTCGACATTACCGGAATGGATAAATTCTACGGTAGTTACAAATGGACCAACGAACTGGCACAGAGAATTACAAAAGAAACGGGATTACCCCTAACTTTTGCTTTATCAGTGAACAAAACCGTTTCCAAAATTGGCACTGGAGAAGGAAAGCAAAAAATGAATTTAGAAATACCGGAACACTTGGTAAAGCCATTTCTAAATCCTTTATCCATACAAAAGATTCCGATGGTGGGCGATGTTAGCTTTCGATTATTATCAAGAATTGGGATTCGCACCATACAAACACTTTCCGAAATGCCTGCCGAGGTCCTGCAACGAATGATTGGTAAAAATGGTATTGAGATTTGGAAAAAAGCCAACGGTATCGATAACAATCCTGTGGAACCCTACACCGAGAGAAAATCAATTTCTACCGAACATACCTTTGATCAGGATACCATTGATATTCAAAAACTGAAATCAATACTTGTTGGCATGGTCGAAAAATTAGCCTTCCAACTGCGATCAGAACAATGGCTAACCTCAACAGTTGTCATTAAAATTAGATATGCCAATTTTGATACCGAAACCAAACAATGCAAAATAGCATATACCTCAGCAGATCATATACTCACCAAAAATGTCGTAGAACTATTTGACAAACTCTTTCAACGACGGATGAGATTGCGATTAATAGGTATTCGCTTTAGTGGCCTTGTTAGAGGTACCTACCAAATCAACCTTTTTGAAGATACCGAAGAAATGCTTGCACTATATGCCGCTATGGATAAAATGAAAAGCCGTTATGGTTTTGACGCCGTAATGCGTTGTGCCGGAGCTTCATTCAAACCCAATAACAAAAACGAAATTTTAAAACGATCCTCTAAATAAAAAAAAACTCACTACTCACTGTCATCCTGAGCGAAGTCGAAGGACACTATTCACTATTCACAACCCACCAATGTACCTCAACTGCCATTCCTTCCATTCCCTACGTTACGGTACCATTTCACTGAATGACCTTATTAGTCAAGGGGTTACCTGTGGCCTAAAAGCAATGGCACTCACAGATATTAATACAGTAACGGGCATTTATGATTTTATAAAAGGCTGTAATGCAGTTGGAATAAAACCTTTGGTAGGCATGGAATTCCATTCTGAAAAAACCATGCGATACATTGGTATTGCTAAAAATGCCAATGGATTAGCAGAAATGAATCAATTTCTGACTTCATATAATTTCAGTGGAGAAGCCTTACCGCTTTATGCTCCGGAATTCGATTCGGTTTATATTATTTACACCTTAGAAAATGCGCCTAATACACTTCGAGACAATGAATTTATAGGTCTTCGTCCAGAGGAAGTTCCCAAACTATTTGCTGCAGAACTTAAAAGTAAAATAGCCAAAATGATAGTGCTGCAACCCGTAACTTTCAGAACCAAAAAAGAATTTAATCTGCATAAAATACTACGAGCAATTGATTCTAATATTATTTTATCAAAGTTAACGGAGGCCGATTATTGCAAAACATCTGAAGTATTAAAACCAGTAGAAGAACTTTTAGCGGTCTATGGGGAATACCCCGAAATTATCCGAAATACAGAAAAACTAATAGACCAATGCAATTTTGAATTTGAATTTAATACGCCTAGAAATAAAAAACATTATACTAATAATAGTCAGACCGACATTGCTTTACTGACTTCGTTGGCCCAGCAAGGTCTCCTTTGGCGATACGGAAAAAGCAACATCCAAGCCAAAGCGCGTGTAGAGAAAGAACTTAAAGTCATTAACCAACTGGAATTTAGCGGTTATTTTTTAATTACTTGGGATATCATTCGCTACAGCAACAGTCGTGGCTTCATGCATATTGGACGTGGTAGTGGTGCCAATAGTATCATTGCCTATTGCCTTGGTATCACTGATATATGCCCTTTAGAACTGGACCTTTACTTTGAACG
The DNA here is from genome assembly GCF_020911885.1 of Flavobacterium acetivorans. NCBI lineage: Bacteria > Pseudomonadati > Bacteroidota > Flavobacteriia > Flavobacteriales > Flavobacteriaceae > Flavobacterium > Flavobacterium acetivorans. The sequence continues at coordinate 2,571,355 of NZ_CP087132.1, read as the reverse complement.
TTTTTTAAATGAAAATCGAAAAAGCCCACCCGATTTTGATATTGATTGGAGTTGGAAAGAACGCGATGTTATTTTGGAATATATTTTTAATCGCTACGGCAAGGAAAATGTGGCTTTTTGTGGTACGAATGTCGAATTCAAATACCGTTCTATTTTTAGGGAAGTGGGAAAAGTGTTCGGTCTTCCAAAAGAAGAATTAGACATGCTCGCCAAAAATCCGATGAAGCTTCATGAAACGAATACTATTGTGAAATTCGTACAAGAGTACGGTCTGATGCTCGAAAAATACCCCAATCAACGCAGTATGCATTCCTGTGGTATCTTAATATCCGAAGAACCGATAACCAATTATACGCCACTGGAAATGCCCCCAAAAGGCTTTCCAATTGTGCTTTTTGATATGCACGTTGCCGAAGATATTGGATTTGAAAAATTTGATATACTAAGCCAGCGGGGTATAGGTCACATTGACGATAGCGTAAAATTGATTGAGAAAAACCGTGGGATCCGGGTAAATATTCGAGACACCTCCATTTCTAAAAATGAAATGCTAGCCAACAGTTATTTGGAACAAGGCAAAACCATTGGTTGTTTTTACATCGAAAGTCCCGCCATGAGGGGATTATTGAGAAGATTGAAATGTGATAATTATAAAACATTGGTCGCCGCTTCTTCTATTATTCGTCCTGGTGTGGCCAAATCAGGAATGATGAAAGAATATATTTTCAGACATAACAATCCATCCCAATTTGAGTATTTCCATGAGGTATTTAAAGAACAATTAGGGGAAACCTATGGGATTATGGTCTATCAAGAAGATGTGATAAAAATTGCCTTGCACTATGGTGGCTTACCCGCTGCCGACGGGGATATTCTTCGTCGTGCAATGTCCGGTAAAGGGCGTTCACTGCAAGCGCTACAAAAAGTGAAAGACAATTTTTTTGCCGCCTGTGCTCAAAAAGGGCATCCTATAGCCTTGAGTGAAGAGATTTATCGCCAAATAGAATCTTTTGCAGGCTATTCGTTTTGTAAGGCGCACTCTGCTTCTTATGCTGTGGAGAGTTACCAAAGCTTATACCTGAAGGTCTACTACCCTATTGAATTTATGGTGGCCGTTATTAATAATCAAGGTGGTTTTTACCGCACCGAAGTCTATGTTCACGAAGCAAGAATGGCAGGGGCAACAGTGCACAATCCCTGTGTGAATAAAAGCAATTATGAAACCAATCTCTATGGCACCGATGTCTATCTTGGCTTCATGCATCTACTGAGTGTGGACAGTAAAATGGCTTTGTTTATAGTATCAGATCGGGAGAAAAATGGGGACTTTATTTCGTTAGAAGATTTCATTAATCGCATTCCAATGGGCATCGAAGGGATCAAAACATTGATTTTCATAGGGGCCTTTCGTTTTACAGCCAAAACTAAGAATCAACTTTTGGTTATTGCCAGTCTATTACTCAACAACCTAAAACCCGAAAATAAGAATCTAATGCTATTGCAAGAACCCGTTAAAGAATACAAACTTCCCAATTTAGAGCGTTCCCTCTATGAAGATGCTTTTGATGAAATCGAATTGCTGAGCTTTCCCGTTTCCTGTACCGTATTTGATTTACTGCAAACCAAGTACCGCGGAGAGGTCATGGCCAAAGATTTAATCAGTCATCATAAAAAGCAAGTGAAGATGCTGGCCTATCTCATATCACGCAAGCAAGTCCCCACCACGAAGGGGAATATGTATTTCGGTACTTGGATCGATAACGAAGGAACTTATTTTGATACGGTGCATTTTCCTGATAACCTGTTACAATTCCCTTTTCAAGGAGGTGGCTGTTATTTGTTATTAGGTACTGTAGAAGTAGATTATCATTTTCCAACGCTAACCATCTCAAAAATGGCTAAAATGCCTTTTGTACCTGACCCCCGTTATATGGACGCCAAGGATCAATACAAAACCCAACAACAAATCAAGGAAGATGTCAGCAGCACACATCGCGCCCCTTATCCTCAAGAGCATGAAATTAATCTACCGAGGGAAAAAATGAATACAACTAAGTACTAAGATGAGTATTGAATAAAATGAGGTTTAAGTTATACTGCAGATTTTATTTGCATATTCAGTCCGTTCATGTGTAAGAGTCCTATACTTTGCAAATGCTCATGCCCCTTATAACCTCTATCCAGTACTGTTAAACCTGCCAGTGAATTTCCCGCTCCGTCCTGCACTTTGGCAATATTTCCCCAAGCATCAAAGAGGCGTTTTTCTACTATTTGTCCCGAAGCATTAACGTAGTACCTAATCTAACTCTTTTGACTTAAATATAATCTTATGTGTCCCATACAAAAAGGAATTTCTCCCTCCTTCTCCTATTCTAATTTTATTTCTACTAATATTGATACTATCATATTTGTCACCAAAAACAAAATCATTTTTTTTAGAATCATATTTTAGAACTCGGAAAAAATAAAATGTATAAAAATTTTTATTTTTTGATAAGTAAAAATATAAATCAGACCCTATTAAAGTGTCTTTTTTAATGGTATGCTTATGCAAATATTTAAAACGGCTATCATGATAAGAATTTTCATAAATTATTTTTTTCAAAGAATCTATATTTTTCGTGTACGAAAAAAAAACATCCTTCTCTGATTTATTTTCAAAAGAAAAATAGACTGGTTTCTCAGCGCATTTTGTACTCATCAATGAAATAGCTAAACCAATAATAATCAATTTAATTTTCATAAAATTACTTTAAAAAAGTTTAAGAGCTAAAAACTTACTAAAATTGAAAATAGATAATGGAGAAGATGGATACTTCGTAAGGTTGTTAAAAACACTTCCAAAATAATTATTAGACAAATGATTAGCCCATGTTTCTGTCCAATAACTATTCGCAAAACTCATGTTTGAAGTTAATAAACTTTCTGGAGCAATCACTTTATAGAAACCTTCTAACCCTACAAAAGATTGTCTGTATTGAAGTATATGACCAAATTCGTGACGAAATAACTCTTTTACATTCTCATTACCCTTACCTAAAAGAGTATAAGCTCCTTTACCAACCATAATTCGACTTGGAGGCAAAGTCAATCCTCCTGAACCTCCCCAGAACCTAAAAAGCCGAGATCAGCTTCATACACATTTACTCCTTCAAATTTCCCCATATACTTTCCTACACTATTAGCTGGAAGTTTACCATCTGGCCCTAATTTCACAGAGAAAAGTAGATTATGAAGAACTGAAAAAGGAGGTGAATTCTGATATCGATTTTGAAGAACTTAATGATTATTTTCCTTTCGATAGCATTGATTTTATTTTTGTCAGTTCTTCAATTATTACTTCAAACGAAGCGAAGCAGCCATAAATCATTTAATCTTGTATAATTTTTTTATTGCTTCTCGGGTTTGTTTTGTTATTTCAGCTCTACGCGCTACTTCTAAATCCTTTTTAAATTTTTCACAACAGCTTTTTATACTTATTGATTCGTTGTTTATTACTCTTATTATAGCCCGTTGGCCGTGGGTTTTACATTTTTTGGATTCAAGGAGGTCAACAATTCTTTTTACAACTTTCATTTTCGGGCTTTGGTTCTGTGTGTATATTAAATTGTCCGAAAAATAAAGATATGATTTTGGATAGTAGTTAAACGGGATCAAAATTTAAGAAAATAGGTAGTTTTACTGCAAAAAATGTTAAAGTTTCATTTGGTAAAGTGCTGTAAAAATAGAAAACTCCTTCTTTGGCTCTGTTGACAAAGAAGGAGGACTAATTTTTTTGTACTGTGATTGTTTAAAATATGATCTCTATGGTTGTGCCCTTTTCTGAATTGGAACTAATTTTAAGTTCTCCATTTAATGCCTCAGTTCTGCTTTTAATATTCTTAAGTCCAATTCCCTGTTTCACTTTTTCGGGATTAAATCCAATTCCGTTATCCCAAATACGAATGCTTATGTTATCGGCAGTTTTTAATAGCATTATATAACACCTTTCGGCTTTTGAATATTTGTTGACATTCTGCAAAGCCTCTTGAATAATGCGATAGATATGTATTTTGTTGGCACTTGCAATCTTCGACCAGTCAATATATTTATCTATTGATACATCAAACTGTGTATTGTATTGGTTTTGTTGGGATTCTACTAAAGTTGTTATGATCTCCGCCAAACTTTTATCTTCAAAAAGTAGGTTTTCAGTCAAATCATGAGAAACGCGTCTTATTTCATTCTCCGCTTTTTCGAGTTCTTCTACCAGTTGTTCTTTTTTATCTACCGCATTTGGATCTAATTGAATTAAGTTAAAACGAGTCGTGAAAATGCTGTTTACTATGCCATCATGTAATTCCATCGCTATACGATTTCTTTCCTCTTTGCGGGCTTGTTCGGTTTCCGATTGCTGTTTTAGCATTAATTGGTATATTTTTTCATTGGTTTCTTGCTGTTCCTGAATAAAAAGTAGTTCTTTATTTCTGGATTTTAGACGGTATATGACAAAAAAGATCCCTAAAAAAAGAGTAATTATTCCGGATCCAATAATGATATTGGTATTCCTTTTAGATAAAATTTCATTTTTTTCTTCTACCTGATCGGTTTCATAGGCTATTCTTGCAAATTTATTCCGGGTTGCCCGTTCCGCATTTTGAACACTGTCAATAGCCTTAATGTATAGATTTGAATAATAAGTCTTGTTTTTAATATCATTTTCAGTTAATAATTTCAATGATTGAATAATATCGTAATTACTTTTAATTTTTTTGGATAGTAGGAATCCCTCTTTTATGTAAGTAAGAGCTTTACTGGTATCTTTTTGACTAAGATAATATTCACCAATCTTAATTTTACTGGCTACTATACCTGGTTCTGTTTGAATGCTGTCACGGATTTTTAAAGATTCTAATAATAAATCCTCAACACCATTGTCTCCTAGTTTCATTTTTGAATACCCGAGATTATTTAATAAAGCGGCGTAGGATTTAGGATATTTTTGTTTTAAATTATTTGTTTGCAATCCTGTATTATACATCTGTATTGCTTTGGGATAGTTCTCCATTTTTTCATAGACGGAGCCAATATTATTGTAGCATGATGCTCTTGATTTAGCAATCTTTTCTTTAGGTTCATTTTGACTATCCAGTTTATCCAATTGTTCTAAAGCAAATCCATAATATTCCAAAGCTTTTTCAAAGTTATTTAATTCTTTTAAACACAATGCTACTATAATATTCGCTTCATAGATTAGTCTTGTGTTCTTTGTTTTTGAAAGTAATTTTAGAGCATTTACTCCTTGTATTTCACCTTCATTAAAGTTTCCAGTATCATATAAAATCCCTGCTTTATAAAGGGCTAGTTTGCCAGAGTTTAAATTATCTTTTATCTTATGATATAATTTTTCTGACATAGAATAATATCTGTAAGCGCTGTCATATTGTACTTTGGATTCATAATAATCGCCAAAATAATAAAGTGATTTTGCTATATGCGGAACATCATTTCTATTAATTGCTAATTGATGTATTTTTTTTGTAGTCCTTAGATATTTATCTAAGGAATTACAATTATAATATTTAACCGCAATTTTAAAATATAAATTTCGATTAATTGAATCGTTTTCCTGACTCTGCAATTTTTGGTATATAGTATCTAAGTATTGTTCTTCAATGTCTGCTTTTAAAGGTGAATCTTCTATCTTTTTTATCAACGATAAAATTTCGTTTCTTTTTTCGAATTCAAATTTCTTTTTCTGACAAGAAACGACCATTACAAACAAGATAGGCAGGATAATTATTTTAATTTTCAACTTTAAAAAAATTTATAAATTTCATCAAAAATAAAATTAAAAACCAGACAATGTATTTTTAAAACACATTATCTGGCTTAATGATTGGATTATTATGTTTTGGTTTTATCCTTATCCCCATCTCCATTATCCGGTAGGGCAGAATTTATAATATTGAGCGTATCTATAATTTCAGCCGAGAAGTCTTCGTAATTATTTTTGGTAGTCATCCTTTTTGGCTCTTCAATATTGTCAGTGGTACAAGATGTCATTGAAGCCACGGCAGCGATACAGCCGATAGCAAATACTAGCTTTTTCATTAAAAAATGTTTTAAAAATTAAAAAATAATTTATCACGGTACGATCCTGAATGGAGTACCTTTTTTTAAGAAAAGCCGGGAATTGACCGTTCTGAGCGATTGAGAATGACACTACTTTAAGGGTAGATTTTCCCCATTCTCAATAGCTGATTTGAAGCTTCTGTTACTTTATAACAGGGGCAAATTAAAGGGTAAAAACGCATTAGTTTTTTAAATTCCGGGCTGTTATAGTGAGTCTGTAGACTACACTAGTATAAAGGGGAATCGAAGCGGTGAAAGCAGCTGTTTGAAATAATAAACTTGAAGCAATCATTGAAAAAATACCGGAAGAAAGATTCCTTAAAGAGGGCTACATATTAATTTTTCTAATGATAGCATCAATATTGTCCTTGTAAGTCAGAGAAAATGGCAGGATTTCATTATAATTGAGGTAACATTTTAATTTACTAAAATGTATGCGTGAAACATGATTAATATTGACGATATAGCTTTTATGAATTCTCAAAAAAAAAAAAGGAAGTGTATTTTCGAAATGCTTTAAAGTTTTATAAGCATTAACGGTTTTGCCGTTTTCCATCTGAATGTCAGTGGTATTGTTGTCCGCTTTTAAATAAGTAACATCTTGCAAGGATACAAACTGATAATCACTATAGGATTTGATACATATACTTGTGGTAATGCTGGGTGGATTTCTTTTTTCAAACTTAAAAAGACTTTTTCCTAGCTGATGCAGTTGCAAAGGCAGTATTATGTAATCAGAGAAGCCTGATTGTATTGCATCAAGAGCGTAGTCTGGGGATGAGGACAACGCAATGAAATAAGGCATGGTCTCCATATATTGAAATAATTCGGATATGGTTTTAAAAAATAGAGCAGCTTCATCAGATTTTACTGGAATTCGTACAAATACAAGCAGTGGTTTTATTTTTATAATTTGATTTATTGCCGTTTGTGTATCTTTGACAACGCCGGCACAAAAATAATTAGGAAAATTTTCGAAGAAGTCCAAAATTTCCTTTGTAACTGTATTGCTATCGTCTATTATAAGAAAGGGAAAACGCATGCTGTTGTACAAAATTAAGTAGGGCGCAAGCTAGAGAAGAGCGCATTTTTTTTGTTGCAGAAAAACTGCCTATTTTGTTAAAGTTATATATCTGATTAATGAATGTATTTTTGGTAGATGATCATCCCATGACTGTGGAAGGCTATAAGAATGCTCTACTTGGAGAGCCTTTTGCTAGGTATCACCCCATTTTTACTAAAGCTTATAATTCTAAAGAGGCCTATTTTGAGCTTGAGCGAGCGGTCTCAAAAAGGGCAAACTTTGATATTGCAATCATTGACAAAAGCTTACCTGCATATGAGCAAAAATCTATTTTGTCAGGCAGTGACCTTGCTGTTTTGATCAGAGATAAAATGCCTGATTGTAAAATTATAATGATTACTGCCCATACTGAAGTTATCATTGTTTATGATATTGCCAAGAAAATAAGGCCGGAAGGACTTATCATAAAAAACGATATTACTCCTGATAAATTGCAGCAAGCCGTAATGGAGGTATTGGACGGCAATCAATACCAAAGTCCTATGGTAAAGAACTGTGTCAATGAAATATGGAAGAAGGAATTAATGATTGAAGATCACAATCGTCAAATTCTGTTGTATCTATCCAAAGGATTCAAAATAAAAGAATTGGAGGGAATCATCTGCCTCACAACCAGCGCTATCCAAAAGCGCATTGTTCGTATGAAAAAAGCCTTTGATGTTACTGACGACACCGGTCTGGTAAAAGAAGCCATTAAGCAGGGATTTATTTAATATTATTTCTACAATTTTAACATACTTTACCTAATAACTACCTTTTTTGTTAAAGGTTGTTTTCGTTTTATATATAATCCATTTCTTCTTTATATTTTCGTTTTGTAATATTATTCCTTATTTATATCGGATAGGTATTTATATTCATAAACAATATTACAAAATACCAAATACGATAAATCCAGTTGCTAGAAATACCTGAACTACAGCATTTTTTTTGTGAATTTAAATGAGATAATATTAAACGTTATCTTTTCTCTATCAAAGGTATATATTCGTTTTAAAAATCACGGGCAATCAGGCGATCTCTCTCCGGTCGTTCCCTTTGTTCCGTTCGGCTGTTCCAGTTGGTCAATCTTACATTTTCATAAGAACTTTTTCGGTAAATAGGCAATCTGTTTTTCAATTCGATAGCTAGGTTTCCCTCCGTTCCACAGACACTTCACAGCACTACAAAAACAGCAGCTTGCAAATAAGCAGCTGTTTTTTGCACTGTTTCGTTCCTCATCTTCACACGCTCACTCACTGCGTTCGTCGGGGCTACTGCATCCGCAATACCGCTTCATTCCGTTTCGCTTCCCTCTTCATTCTTTAAGAACTACTCGATATCATTACACTTTTTATCACCCTGAGCGCAGTCGAAGGGCGTTTTGCCCTTGAATAAGGAACGCGAGAGCAGAAACAAATCGATAATGTTCGCTCCCGATCCGCTGTGCCTTTGTCAGCGGTTATCCCTGCTCCCGCTAATTGATAGTTCGCTGCCGTTTCACGCTCACATCCCTGCTCTCCAATGCGCCCCTGAAATAACCGATTTCATTACCCCTACAATTTTGGGGCTACGATTCGTTCACGGTCTGTGGCGGCGGGCTCTGCTGCAACCCCGCCACGGCGTTCCTCATCCGCAAAAAAAAGTTCCTTGCCACCTAACTATTATCATCAAGAAAGACACACTGGTATTTGATGTGAAAAATTTTGCCAAAGGTAACGAACGCAAAATGAAAGAAATTCTCGAAAAACGCCCGATAATAGATGCGGTCAAGGATTACAAAACTAGTTCAGAAAAAGAGTTGGATAGTAGAATTGACAGAAACAAAAAATAAATTATCTAGTTCTAAGTAAATAGTATACAAGATAGATACTAACTGATTTTCCAAAAAAAGATTAAGGCAGAAGAATCAGTTTTTTGTTTTTACTAAATTTTAACATAGTATGCAGTAAAACTGCCTATTTTGTTAAAACTCCTGTTTAAGTTTTTTTAGTATTAACTTTATCTAATACATTTATAATGGTTAACCAAAAAACTATTTATAGATTTAAACCATTATTAATTATGAAAAAATTATTATTTACCGCCCTGACAGTGGTGGCGTTTAGCGGAGTTACGATGGCAAACACTGTTGAAGTAAAAGAAGAAGTTGTGATTGATTTTATTGAAGATAATTGCACAGATGTTTATCACGAAACTTATAAAGAATTTGTAGATCTTGGACTGGAGGAAGAAGCAGCAAGCGAAGCATTTGCTGCCTATAAAGATTGTAAAGGATTAAATTAGTTTAATAACCCGTTTTTAACGGGTTAATTTTTTTATTTATGAAGTATTTTTATTTTGTTTTACTTTTAAATTGTTTGTCTATATTTTCTCAAAATAAGGCTAGGATTAGTTATGCAGTGATACCGACGGGTGGGTCTTTAGAGAAAAATCAGGAGGTAGTCAAGAGTAAGGTAGCCAGCTCTTTTGTAGGAGTAGATGAAGCATTATCAAGATTGAATTATGAGTTAGTTGTAAACGAAGGAAAATCTAATTTTTATTTGACCTCAATGTTGGATTTCAATGAAAAAGCAGCGAGATTGGCTAGAGCTTTTGCGGGAAACAACGAGTATTTTAAGGATAAAGAGAGTAATAAAATAATTAAAAAGGTTAATTTTTCTAATGAAATTTTTTATGTCCAACTTGAACCTCTTTCAAAATGGAATTTAATTAATGAACAAAAGATAATTAATGGGTATACTTGTTTTAAAGCTACACAAGAAAAACAATTAAAATTAAAGAAAACCGACCGAACTTATTTGGTTGTAGCTTGGTATTGTCCGGCTATTCCGATTGATAACGGTCCCAAAGAATTTGGAGACTTACCAGGGTTAATTCTGGAATTACAAGATGGGAAAATCACTTTTTTGGCCTCAAAAATAGAGCTGGATAGTAAGTTAAAATTATCAATAAAAGACGTCAACCATAAATTGATTTTGGAAGATGAATTCTATAAAATTGTTGAGAAAACGGTTGAAAGTACTTCAAGTTCGATGAAATGATTTAAATCCATTTGAATGAATTAAGAATTAGATTTTAAGTGTGAATAAAATAAGTATCTTTCTTAATAAAATTATTAATTTATGAAATACGTGCAAATTCTATTATTATTTGTTACAAACTTTGTAATCGCTCAGTCTGGACATGTTGTTTACTCGGTCCAAATAAGCCCAAATGCTAATGATGAAAAATTTGAGCATAAAGATTTTATAGCAAAATTAATTGAAAAGGCCACTTCTCAACAATTTCTATTAGTATTCAATGCAACGCGCTCCAATTTTAAGATGATTGAAGGAATGAATAATGTGAGTGCTTATGATGATAAAATTATTAACATCGCAAAGTTAGCGTTCACCTCTTCTTCTGATATTTATTACGATAAAGAAAATCAAATAGAATTCAGTAAAAAAACTGATGGTACAATTTTAAAGAATACAACTTTAAATACCAATTGTTTTGACCCCTATAAAACAAGAGTAATATTCTAAATTTCGATTTTTAATTACGCGGTTAATTTTTTCATTATTATTAGATGTTTATCTAAGTTCCATTTCTCCATAGGAGTAATTCTTCCTAAGAGTCCGTGAAGTCGTTCATTGTTGTAAAACGACACAAATCTTTTCAATATCTGTTGGATCGCTCCAAAAGTGCGATAGTCGAATCTGGAAAATACTTCCTTCTTCAAGATGCCATGATAGGCTTCTATATGAGCATTTTCTTCAGGTGTTGCAACGTGTGTAAATTCTTGCTGCACACCTATTAAGCCTAAATACTCGCGGACACTTTTAGCTATAAATTGACTACCATTATCACTCCTAATAACTACACTTTCAGGATAATTATATTCGTCAAAGAGTGTCGAGAGTAAGTCTATAACATGATTTTGCTTTATATTGAAAGAAAAATAATCCTTTAAAATTCTTCGTGTATGAACATCAATTATAGATAGCAAATAAGCGTTTTTACCAACATTTGGTACCCACACCATTTTAATATCCATTTCTAAACATTGCAATGGTCTGGAAGTATAAACCTTCCTAAATTTCACAAACTTACGTCCAGAACCACTTCTATTAATTCTATTCTCGAGTTTTAAAAGACCTTCTTCTTTAATAATTCGGTATAGTTTTTTATGATTTATTAGGTAGCCATCTCTATTTAGATATTTGGTCATCAACCGATAACCACAATCTATAAATTCGTGTTTTAAAATATCTTTAATAGACTTTACAACAACTGATTGGCTTACAAAACCATTTTTTTGATGAAAGGTCGCTACCGTCGGATGATTACCTTTCTTTCCAAAACTACGTTGTCTATAATAGCTACTAGTAACGATACCTACCATCTTTATGATTTTAGCCTTGCTACACTTATGCTTTTCATAAATATAGTTCACTAAATCTTTCTTGGATCCGATGTCCCAAACTTTTTTTTTAAAAGCTCCCTTTGTACCTCTAATTCTATTTCTTTATTGCTTAGTAGCTTGCGTAGAATGCGATTTTCCTCTTCTGCCTCTTTTAGCTCTTTGCTCTTAGTGTCATAGGTAACTTTTAAGCCAGCCTCTCCTTTGTGCTCAAACTTCTTCTTCCAACTATATAAGCTTCCTGTACTTACGCCATACTTACGACAGGCCTCTACAATACCCATATCTTCTGAAGCAGTTATTATTTCTAGCTTCTGAGTTAAAGTCCATTTCTTGTATTTCATATCTCAAATATATAATTTTGAAATTTAAAATAACACTCCGAACTATTATGGGGCTAAACTACCAATTGGGAAATACAAACAGAATCTAAAATCATAAGTTCCTATTTATGCTACAAAGCGGTATTAAAAATCCCATTTGTAAATCGAAAAGGAGAAGCGAGAGTAAATGAAATTACAGCATGGTTTGCACCTAGTTTACCTTACTCGTTCGGACCAAAGCATTTTTACGGGTTACCAGGTTTAATTTTAGAAACAACAGAAAATAAAACTACATTTTTAGCGACAAAAATAACATTTGATAGCAATGAAGTAAAGATTGATTTTCCAAAAGGGAAAACCATTACAAAAGAAGATTACGATAAAAAGCTCAGAGCGCAAATGGGAATGTAACAGTATAATGAATTTAAACTTAGCTTTTAAAAAATGCTAAAAAATACATAGAACACATGTCATTGCTAAACCTTTGCAGGAAAAAGCAAATCTGAAATTTGCGATTGCGAATAATATAGGTCGCTACCGTTTAGAACTCTATAAAGGGGTGAAATATGAAATCACAGTTTCCTACATTGGTTTTGTGGAGGAAATACTTTTCTTGGAGCCAAATTCAACCCTTGAAACCTATGATTTCAAACTCAAACCTACTGGCGAAGAACTCAAAGAAATTGTAATCAAACACGAGTTCAAATCAATTGTTATCTAAAAAGATACCCTGGTATTTGATGTGAAAAGTTTTGCGAACCGTAACGAACGTGAAATGAAAGAAGTCCTCGAAAAACTCTCAATAATAGATGCGGTGAAGGATTACAAAACTAGTTCAGAAAAAGAGTTGGATAGTAGAATTGACAGAAACAAAAATAAATTATCTAGTTCTAAGTAAATAGTATACAAGATAGATACTAACTGATTTTCCAAAAAAAAGATTAAGGCAGAAGAATCAGTTTTTTTGCTTTTACTGAATTTTAACATACTGTACAGTAAAACTGCCTACTTTGTTAAAACTCCTGGTTAAGTTTTTTTCGTATTAACTTTACCTATTACATTTATAATGGTTAAACAAAAAACTATTTATAAATTTAAACCAGTATTAATTATGAAAAAATTATTATTTACCGCTCTAGCAGTGGTGGCATTTAGCGGAGTTGCAATGGCGAATACAATAGCTGATGAGCAAGTTGTTAAAGAGAAGAATGAGAAAACTACCATTCTTTTATATGATGATTATTGGGATTGTGCTAAATTAGCGAATAGCGTTTATACAGAACTTATTGAAGTATTCTCTGAAGAGGAATCAATGCAAAATGCAGATGCTTATTTTGATGATTGTATGGGTAGTAGTTCACCTTGTCAACCACCTTTTTTATGTTAAATTAAATTGGGCTGTCTATTAAAATTAGACAGCTCAATAATTCAATAAAATGCTGTTATGAATTTTAAAATTATTTTTTGTTTATTTTTTTTCCTTTTAAACGTTAATATCTTTTCTCAGTCACAAGATATAAAGGTACAATACAAAGTTTACCCTACTTATGGTACAATAGAGAATGATGAAAAAATTAAAAGTAAAAAAATACCTGACCTATTTAAAGGAGTTGATATCGCTATTCAAAGTCTCGAATATGAGTTGAATATAAGTAAAAATAAATCACATTTTTTTTTAAAAGATATTTTATACTCAGATAAAAAAGTAGCAGGACTTGCAATAAGTTTTGCAGGAAGGGAAAGCATTTTTGTTGATAAGAATAATAAAACATTTGTTAAAGTTAAGTATATATTAAGTGAAAAATATCTCGTTTTATTTTTACCTCAGCAAAACTGGACTTTAACTACCGAAAAAAAAATAATTCAAGGTTTTAAATGCTATAAAGCAACATTATCAAGAACTATTAGAATGAAAAAGGATAAAGTTAAAACATATATTGCTGAAGCATGGTATTGCCCTGAGTTACCTTTTTCTTTTGGTCCAAAAGATTTTGGTGAATTACCTGGATTGATTTTAGAACTTCAAGATGACAAAGTCACTTTTGTGGCTTCAAAAATTGAATTAAATACAAAACTTTTACAAAATATTGAACTAAAAAGCAATCAAAAAATAATTAATGAGGATGAATTTTACAATATTGTTGATATAAAAGCAAAACAATACTTTGAAGAAAAATATAATAAAAACTCATCAAATTAAGTAATTGTTACGGGTTCTTCTATTTCTTCTTTGTACGGTATTGTCTTTTTCCCAAACCCACACGATAACCGGTGTGGTTTCTGACGATAGCAATAAACCGCTGGAATCAGCCAATGTCATTGCCAAACCTTTGCAGGAAAAAGCAAGCCTCAAATTTGCTATTGCTGATAATAAAGGGCGCTACCGATTAGAACTTGATAAAGAGGTGAAATATGAAATCACGGTTTCTTATATTGGTTTTGTGGAGGAAATACTTTTTTTGAGCCCAGTTCAGCCCTTGCAACCTATGATTTTAAACTCAAACCTACTGGTGAGGAACTCAAAGAAATTGTAATCAAACACGAGTTCAAATCAATTGTTATCTAAAAAGATACCGTGATATTTGATGTAAAAGTTTTGCTAACGGTAACGAACGCTAAATGAAAGAAATTCTCGAAAAACTCTCGATAATAGATGCGGTGAAGGATTACAAAACTATTTCAGAAAAAGAGTTGGATAGTAGAATTGACAGAAACAGAAATAAATTATCTAGTTCTAAGTAAATAGTATACAAGATAGATAATTACTGACTTATTTTCCAAAAAAAAGATTAAGGCAGAAGAATCACTTTTTTTTTACTAAATTTTAACATAGTATGTAGTAAAACTACCTATTTCGTTAAAACTCCTGATTAAGTTTTTTCCTATTAACTTTATCTAATACATTTATAATGGTTAACCAAAAAACTATTTATAAATTTAAACCATTATTTATTATGAAAAAATTATTATTTACCGCTCTGGCAGTGGTGGCGTTTAGTGGAGTTGCAATGGCAAACACTGTTGAAGTAAAAGAGGTTATAAAAGAGAAAAATGAGGTTATGGAAGTTTTAGCAACAAATATTGTTACTGAGGATATAAGAATGTCCGTATGTTCTGATGTTGCGGGTATAGAAGTGGAGGTAGCTGAAAGTGAGTATCATTTGGCTACAGGTAATTGCTTCGATTCTTGGACGTGGAATTACATTTATCTGAATGCTCTTTATCAATGTGAACAAGATCAATAATATTAATTAATTATTGTTTTTTTTTACTAGATTAAGAAAAAAATATAACTTTTAAAATGATGAGGACTTCCAATAAATTAACTTTTTTTGGAAGTTTTTATTCTGTGAAATTAAAATTAATTAAAAATATTATGAAAATTTATAACTTTTACATACTATTATCTTCATTAATTCTGTTTAGTTCTATTACAAATAAACATAGGATAGACAACCAAACTACTTACGTTATGTATAAGCTGGGGTCCTATTATGTCTCTTCAAATGATTTTGAAAAAAAAACAGGAAATGATAGTGTTCTAAACAAGCGAAAAAAAGTTTTAGAGAAAATTGAACAGAATCAATCTATGTTAGAATTTGAACTACTATTTGATAAAAACAGTAGTATATTTAAATTAGTGGATAAAATAGTAGCAGAGAAGAATATGGACTATAAAATTGCTTCAATAGTGAATGGAGGAAATTTGACACATTATAAAAATATTATAGCTAAAGAAAAAATGTATCAAGTAGAATTTCAAGGACAAAAATTTAATGTTGAGCTTCCTTTTGAACAATATAAATGGGAAATTACAAATACAGTTAAATATATTGCCGGATTTAAATGTTTTAAAGCAACTACAACACTGGAAAAAAATGATAATGGAAGAAATATTCGGAAGATTCTTCATCCTGTAGTATGGTTTACAAGTGAGATACCAACTTCTTTTGGTCCAAATGGATTAGATGGTCTTCCAGGATTAGTCCTTGAAGGATCATTAGATGGACGCACATTTTTTTATGCATCTAAAATAATTCAGAATTATAAAGAAAAACATAAAATTGAGAAGCCTTCAAATGGGATTGATATTTCAGAAGAAAAATACTTAGATATGGGTGCTAAGATATATTATGAAACTAGAGAGCTCCTAAATAAAAACAAATAATTCAGACAAAATATTAACAGAAACCATTTAGTCTTTTGTACTTTATCACAACAATTTCAATTAACCAATTAATGTTTAGATATTTAGTATTATTATTTTTCTCAACACTTTCTTTCTCCCAAACCCACACAATAACTGGTGTGGTTTCTGACGATATCAATAAACCGCTGGAATCAGCTAATGTCATTGCCAAACCTTTGCAGGAAAAAGCAAATCTTAAATTTGCTATTGCTGATAATAAAGGACGTTATCGTTTAGAACTCGATAAAGAAATGAAATATGAAATCACGGTTTCTTACATTGGTTTTGTGGAGGAAATGCTTTTGTTGGAGCCTAACTCGGCCCTTGTAACCTATGATTTCAAACTTAAACCCACAGGAGAACAACTCAAAGAAATTGTCATCAAACACGAGTTCAAGCCTATTGTTGTCAAGAAAGACACCCTGATATTTGATGTAAAAAGTTTTGCCAACGGCAACGAACGCAAAATGAAAGAAATCCTCGAAAAACTCCCCGGAGTCGAGGTCGATAAAAACGGAGGAGTAACTGTGCAAGGAAAAAAAGTAACCAAAATGTTGGTGGAAGGAAAATCATTCTTTGGTGGTGGGTCTAAACTTGCCGTGGAAAACATTCCCGCCGATGCGCTGGACAAAATTGAAGTCATTGACAACTTCAACGAAGTGGGTTTTATGAAACAGGTTTCGGACAGTGATGATTTGGCGATGAATGTAAAACTAAAAGCAGACAAGAAAAAGTTTGTTTTTGGTGATGTAGAAGCGGGTGCCGAAGCAGGGAACGAAGACAATGGTTTTTATCTGGCTCATGCGGCTTTGTTTTATTACAGTCCAAAATCTAACGTGAGTTTTATTGGTGATCTGAACAACATTGGAAAAAGAACCTTCACATTTGACGATTTAATGCGTTTTGGCGGTGGAATGAGTACTTTTCTTTCGGGCAGGAAATCGCTGACTAATTTGTATTCGTTTGCCAATGACAATACGGATTTAGTCCAGAACAAATCGCAATTTGGCGCTTTCAATTTTAGTCATGACGCTTCTTCAAAACTTTCTGTTTCCGGTTTTTCTATTTTTTCGAAAGTACTGACCGCTTCGCAAACGGAAAACACAAATGAATACCTACAAAACAGTTCCATTGCCTTCGAGAATAAAATACAAAATGGCGACAACCGCTCGGTGTTGGGAATAGGGAATGTAAAACTGGATTATTCGCCCAGCACTAAAGAAAAATGGTATTATAACGGACAATATCAGTCTAGTACCAATGATATTTCAAGTACAATTAATTCGATTACCAATCTTAATTCCAGTATTTTCGAAACCATTAACAAAGCAGATAATACAGCGATAAAGCAATATATAGAGTGGCACAAAAATTATAATTTGAATCACACGACCACATTTGTGGTCAATCAGGCCTATGAAAAGAACACGCCACAAACACAGTGGTTTACGGACCAGCCTTTTTTGGCAGGATTGATTCCGTTGCAGGATGATTATTCCTACACCATTGGACAAATAAAGAAAGTAAAAAACAATAGCGTGGATGCGTTGTTCAAGCATTATTGGATTCTGGATAACTTCAATCATTTGTATACGAATATGGGAAATAATTATGGCGCTTCCCGTTTTGAAACTTCGGAGAAACAAATACTGACCAATGGAACAGTCAATGATTTTGCTTCTGCGGGTTTTGGAAATAATGTCAAATACCAATTGAACGATGCGTACATTGGATTGGAATACAAATTCAGAATAGGAAAATGGACTAATAAACCCGGATTGTATCTGCACTGGTATCATTTAATTACGGAGCAAAAATCGGGTGAGCAAGCACTGTCTAAAACACTTTTCCAGCCGCAATGGAACAGCGATTATGAATTTAATAAATCAGAAACATTAAATTTCACCTATAAATTAGAAAATGGTTTTCCGCAAGTAAGCCAGCTGGCGGGTCAATTTACCTTGCAAAATTATAATTTGGTTTACAGAGGAAATGCGTTGCTGCAAAACGAGCGGTACCATTCGGCAAACTTGCGTTATTCAAAAATGAATATGTACCGCGGAATTACCTGGAATGCCATGGCTAGTTTTACTAAAAAAGTTAAAACGATTCGGAACGAAATCCAATTAGATGGTATTAATCAGTTCAATACACCTATTCTAAGTGATAATCCAGAGACGAATTATAATGTGAGTGGTTCTGTAACCAAGAAAATATACCGTTTTAGTTTGCGAATCAATTCGAGTATGGGTTGGTTTAATTATTTTCAAACATTGAATAATACCACAACTTCGAATGGCAGGAACAATCAAAAAATTGGAGTCTTGTTAAAAACAGCACATAAAAAATGGCCAGGTTTTAGTATTGGTTACACCAAAGGATTCAGTCAGTTTTCTGGTTTGACAAAATCGAATTTTCAAACGGATGCTTTAACGGCTGATGCTGATGTGACTTTTTTAAAGTTTTGGACGTATAAATTAGAATATGAGAATTTGAAAAATACGAACAATAACAATCAAAGTAACTTTTATGATATTGCCAATACTTCGTTGCGGTATCAAAAGAAAAATAGTCCTTTTGGTTTCGAACTGTCGGTCAATAACCTATTCGATAACAAAGTCAAAAACGATTATTCTTTTTCAGATTATTTGATTAGCGAGCGTACCACCTTTGTGTTACCACGTGTATTCTTGTTCTCGATTAGTTATAAGTTGTAACTTAAAATAGTGTTGTTTATGGATTTAGCTGATTCAAAATTTTTAAATCCTAATCCATTTAGAATTCTCCACTTGATAAAACGATGATCTTGTTCGACAATGTTGTTCAAGTATTTGCATTTCCTGATCATTATTTTAGAAAACGAACGCTGATTATAAACTCTGATAGCGCCTATGTTTGATCCACTCTTGTCAATATTTATTATTCTTGGTTTACAATTATTATCAATTGCCTTAATTAAAAAAGATTGGGCACTCATCCTTTGCCTTCTCTTGGTTAATAGGAAATCAACTGTATTACCTGATTTATCAACTGCTCTGTACAAATAACACCATTTACCCTTAACCTTTATATAGGTTTCATCCATTCTCCAACTTTTCCCGACTCTTAGTTTTCGTTTTTTTATTTGCGCCACGATAAAAGGACTAAACTTGTACACCCAACGCTGAATTGTCGCATGGTCAACCTGAACTCTCCTCATTTTCATTATTTACTCAACATCTCTATAGCTTAAGATAAAACTAAGTTTGAAATATACGACTTGAAGAATAATAGATTTTGGATAGCAGTGACCTTTGATATTCATGGATCGAATGTGTTATATGCCCAAAGATAAAAAGTTACTGTCAGATGCGACAGAACCTTATTATCCCCTTAATAAGAATTCCATTCCGTTATTAGCTATTGATTTTTTATTATAATTGATTCAAGAAAACTTTTTAGGACGCTATTGATAAAAAATATTAAATAACCTTTTTGGGTTACTATAAAATTGCTTAATTTTGATTTTCAAAACATGAATTACAACATTAATTTTAAACAAGTTAAATCAATAATTTACTTAAAAAATGGCTTAAAATTGTCGTATTGAGTTTTGTGGCAAAATCGTGGCACATTAGTTTATAAATAGCTGAAAATGCAGTATAGGCATGGGTTCCAGCTTATTGGTTCGAATCCTGCTCTCCCCACAGAATAAAAAACATTATTCTCTTAAAACCAGTAAATCTTATGATCTGCTGGTTTTTTTGATTTTAGCTACCTCCAAATTATTCATTAAATCTTAAAACTTAAGGTCAAAATCGGATCATGCGCAAAAGTTGGGGGATTAGGCAAAAAGATTAGATAATCTGAACAAGAAGAAATCTATTTTCCTTACTCCTCTAAACTGACTTCTAAAGGCTTTTATTTTTGCATTGAAAGATTCAGCAGAAGCATTGGTCCTTCTATTATCAAAGTAGTTTAAGATTGACCGGTAATTGAAAGTTATAGTATTGAGTAGAATATTGAAGTTTTTAAAACCAGATTCCTCTACATTCCTATACCAATGTGCTAGTTTAGTCATCGCAATGTGCTTGTCATTGTTGCTATTGTAGATACCTCGAAGTTGTTGGCTTAGATAATAGGCTGTTTTTATATCTGGATATAGTCCAAATAATAATTGAGCTCTTTCATTTTGATTCTCAGTCCATTTTTCGCGAGATTTATAAAGTGCATATCGACTCCTGGCTAATAGCTGTTTTACAGAGTCACCGTTAGCTAAGAGCTCCGGAATATAGGTTTGATTCTCTCTTTTGGTTTGCAATATCAATTGATTCTCAAAATCCATAGCCTCCCATCGATGTTTAATCCTAATCTCTTGTAAGGCTTCCAGTGCCAGTTTTTGGACATGAAATCTATCTGTTACCTGTGTGGCTTTAGGGAAACATCTTTTAGAGATCAATTTCATAGAATTAGCCATGTCAAGTGTTATTTCTTTGACACAGCTTCTCTTCTTGTAATCAATCTTTCTGATATGTTCTATGACTTTATCTGCCTTTGTTTCAGCAACAATGGCAACTAAGGAACCTTTTTTACCTTTGAACTTCTTGTTGGTTACAATAGTGTAAAGTTCACCCTGAGACAAAGCTACTTCGTCAATTGATAAATGGGTGCCCATATTTTCAGGGTAAACAATCCATTGATGTGCATGTTCTCGTGGAGCCCAAGCATTAAAGGAACTCAGGTGTTTTTTATATTGTCGTTGGAGTTTCTTTCCGTTGACTCCGAAGAAACCACCAATGGTGTGACAATCAGTAGCACTCTTATCTATTAATTTCTTTTAAAAAAGCCGCAAACTCTTGAGTCATGCGGGTTCCTTTAGCAACTAAATTCCAATCTCTTTTAAGAATTTCGCCTGTTGTCTTATTTGTCCAGCGACGTCTTTTTATATGTAGATATACATATTTACCTCTGAGAGGGAAATCCTGAATGGTTATCTCATCCTGAAAGCCCTTTGATACTAGTTCCAGTGTATCAAATTCTTTTGGAGGCTTGGCATTCTCTTCAAAATATAGGTGTACTATTTCTTCTGTGTTAGTAGAAGAAACCACTTCAAAGTGATCTACTAAAAAGTCAGGTAACATGAATTTTAAAAGGTCTATTGGGGGCATCTCTCATTCTTAAGATTGCAAATCTCTCAATTTATTTTGACATTTCCCCCCAGGTTTTGGGATTGATCCACAAAAATGAATGTTGACGGGAAATTACCGATATACGTTCGTCTAACAGTTAACGAAAAAACGCTTCGAATTTAGTTCCAAAAAATTTATTAATAAAACAAAATGGTCACAGGAACTGACGAAAGTGAAAGACCAGTCAGATGAAGTCCGTTCCATTAATAGCTATCTCGATATGATGAGATCGAAAGTATGGAGCACAGAAATGAACTTAATGCATCAGGAAGAAGAAATATCCATCGAAAATTTCCAGACTATTCTACTCGAAAAGAATAGAGTTGACAGGATGCTCTTTCCAATATTTCAGGACCACAACAACAAAATGAAAAAATTGACAGGAAAAAAGTATGCTGCCGGCACACTACAGCGCTTTGAGGTCACCTTAAACCATATTCAGAATTTCTTAATTTGGAAATATAAAATCTCAGATATCAAGATTGATAAGATTGACCATGCCATGATAAATGAATTGGAATTTTATCTTCGAAGTGTCAGGAATTGTAGCAACAATACAAAAGAAAAATACATTTGGAACTTTAGAAAAATAATTAAAATCTGCTTGAATAATGACTGGCTTGATAAAAACCCTTTCAGCCGCTATGAAGGAAAAGTTTACGAAATTGACAAAGAGTTTTTGACAGAAGAAGAAATTCAAAAAATTTATGCCAGAGCGCCTGGAACTAGTGCGAGACATATTTATATTTTGCTGTTTTACGGTCTTGGTGAAAAAACCGGTCAAATTGACCAATAAAAAACATTAAAAAAATCCATCTCAAATACAAATCAGTTTGTGAAAAATCAACAAATTATCATTTATTTTTACCAACAGCACCTAATAAAATTCAGTAGTCATTTCAAATTTAAATGAGGTGGTAAACGCTATTGGAATTTACACTACAGCGGGTTTCATGGTTAAATTTCTCCTTTATAATTAGGGTCAAAATCCACCATCCATTCAATTCCGAATTTATCTCTAAACATTCCAAAGTAAGAACCCCAAGGGCTATCCATTATTGGCATTTCAATTTGTCCACCTGCTGAAAGTCCGCTAAATAATCTGTCGGCTTCTTCTTTGCTTTCTGCACTAACTGAAATTTTACTTCTGTTTTCATTTTCATTCACTCTTCCCATACTTTCAGGAACGTCATTAGCCATTAAAACATTTTTACCAATAGGTAAAGCAATATGCATTATTTTATTGCCTTCATTTTCTGCGATTGGAAACTCTTCATTTACCAAATCTTTGAAACGCATAACTTTTGCAAACTCTCCGCCAAATACAGATTTGTAAAAATTGAATGCTTCTTCTGCATTTCCGTTGTAGTTTAAATAAGGATTAATAAGTGCCATATTTTTATTTTTTAAATTAGCGGGCTTGTTATTTCTTTATATTTCTGAGATATTCTTGAAATTACTATTTTTCACAAATTTCTTTCAGCTTGTCGAGTGCTTTTGGGTAGGTTTCGTTCATATAACCTACAAAATCTTCTGTGGTATCTAAGTCAACAATAATAATTGTGCCTCGATAGCTATCAGGGCCATTGTTTTCTTGGAAAGTGTAGTTTTCAAATCCGTTTGCCCATTTTTCTACTTCTGGCCCTTCTGTAATTTCCTTATCAGCTTTTAAAAGACCATAATGTTGAATCGAAACAAATCGGTTCGGGATGTTTTCAGCAATCTTGGAAACCATACCTCCCTTTTCCCCTTTTTCATCTACACCAATAAATAGAATTTTGGATATGCAAACAAAAACTGCACAATAAGTTAAGCTACATTTTTGTAATTAATTTGATTATTAAATTCTTCTATTTGAATCACCTTTAATGCCCTTTATATCAACAATACATGTAGCACACCTTCCTACTCCACCACATGCGCCAAAATCATCCAAAAAAAGCTTATCTTTTAATAAAAACATTAAACTGGCATATTCATTCACATAAGTTTCAATAGTATCATTATTGTTGTTTTCTATAACGAAAAGAGAGATTTTATTTTTATTATTCATCATAATTGATTGTTTTACAATAGATTATTCTATAAATCGTTTTTTGAAACCACTTATTTTACTTTTAATAAGTAATTCTTCAAAACTATTGCGTGATTGATTTTAGGACTCTTTGCACCGTATAATAAAGTCAAAGTTTTTTTTTGTGCTATACTTCTCAATCGCTGTACTTCTACTTTTTTAATATTTAATTCCTGAATATATAACTTAGAAAATTCTTCGAAATGTTCTTCTTTATGATCAAACCATTTTCTTAATTCAGGTGAAGGAGCGATTTCTTTATTCCATTCGTCAAATTGTAAGTCCATTTTCTTTATTCCACGAGGCCATAATCGATCTATCAAAATACGATACGTTCCATCATTTTTCTTGCAATCGTAAACTCTCTTAATATTTATTGCTTCCATAATTTTTTATTGAAATCCTTTTAAAATCGAAGGGTTCACAAAATATAAGTTGCATAAAAGCTGATCAACATTCATCCCCTACTTT
This sequence comes from Flavobacterium acetivorans, assembly GCF_020911885.1. Classification (NCBI taxonomy): domain Bacteria; kingdom Pseudomonadati; phylum Bacteroidota; class Flavobacteriia; order Flavobacteriales; family Flavobacteriaceae; genus Flavobacterium; species Flavobacterium acetivorans. Next base: position 2,547,545 of record NZ_CP087132.1, on the reverse strand, counting down.
ATACACCATTTCATTTATAGATAAATCAATTTCCATCATCAATTCAATAGATCGTGTAATTCGTAACAATTTTAAATAATGTAAAAAAGTATTGTGGACATCCTAGCTTATCCATTATACGAAAGTTAAGAATAAAATCTTAATTTTAACCTATGAAACAAGTGTGCAAAACTTTTGTTAAAGCTTTCAAAGAGAAAGCAGTTGCGATAGGAACGAACACAAAAAGCAGAACTCATCAGAGCGTTAGAAACTACTGTCCCATATCCAGATGAATAACACACCTATTTAGAGTAACTTAGAGAAAGTACTTTTTCTGGAAAAGAAAATTTCAAACGAATTCCCGAGCAAGGAAAAATTCTTGAATTGGAGGAAAAACTCAAAGACGCTGATTTGGAGCCTGATATATTAAATAAGGTAATCGATATTTTTTATTCATCAGTTCTAGTAGTAGTGAATTTCATTACTTCGGTTATTCGCTTTACATGCTTAATGTGAATAGCCGGTCTATGGTGTTTCATATCTCCTTATCCCGAATGTCCTGGTTAGGATAAAATGAAAACAAATAAACCGCATTATTCAACAAAATAATGCGGTATTAAAAAAAGATATTAAAAATGCATTAATCAAACAATTCGTTCAACCAATGCTTTTTCTTGTGTTCCTTATAGTAACCTTGCTGTGGCTGATTCTCAAAAGTTTGTCTATGGTACTGAGCGTTGCTTTGTGGCTCATTTCCTGACCTTTCAATTATTTTATCTAGCTCACCTCGATCTAGCCATATCCCACGACATTGTGGACAATAATCAATCTCAATTCCTTGTCTATCAGACATAACAAGTGGAACTTTACAACTTGGACAATTCATAATATTCAATTTTAATTATTTATTAATTCTTTATTTTTTGGAAAAGTAACAGAAAGCACAACAGAAACAAGTAATATCCCAGATATTACCATTAACGAATAAACAATTGGAATTTTATAGAAATCGACAAATGTCATTTTTACTCCTACAAAAACTAATATTGCCGATAAGCCATATTTTAAATAGTGGAAGTACTTTGCAAGTCCGTCTAAAGCAAAATACAATGCTCTTAAACCCAGTATTGCAAAAACATTAGAGGTGAAAATGATAAACGTATCATTTGTAATAGCAAGAACTGCAGGTATTGAATCTACGGCAAAAATCAAATCGGTAAATTCCACAATAAGAAGAACAACAAATAGTGGTGTTGCAAATCTTTGACCTTTCAATTTTACAAAGAATTTACTTCCGTGTGTTTCTTCTGTAATAGGAAGGAATTTCTTAAATAACCGTACCAATGGATTTTTATCCGCTTGAATCTCTTCGTCTTTATGAAAAAGCATTTTAAAACCCGTATAAATAAGTATTGCGCCAAAAACATATATAATCCAATGAAACTTACTAATAAGTGCTACACCAGCAAAAATAAAAATGGCACGCATTACTAAAGCACCTAAAATCCCCCAAAATAATATTTTGTGTTGGTACTTTCTATCTACATTAAAATAGGTAAAGAGCATGATGAAGACAAACAAATTATCAATACTCAATGATTTTTCAATAACATAAGCCGTTAAAAACTCAATTGCTTTTTCTTTGCCCATGAAAACATAAACACCATAATTGAAAATTAAGGCGAGGGATATCCATACAGCGCTCCAAATAAGCGCTTCTTTAATTTTTACTTCATGAGATTTTCGATGAAAAACACCTAAATCTAATGCTAACATTGTTAGGACAAACCCTAAAAAGCAAATCCATATAAAACTATCTATTATCATTTATTTTTAAATTACGTAATTAATTAAAAAAACTGCCTACTAATAAAAACATATAACACTCTTCCCGCTTTCGTAAATTAATACGATCTATTCTGTTCCATTCCATAGCTTGTTTAGAAAATTAATTAGCTTATCAAACACTCCTGAAAGCCCATTTTGAGAAATAGTATCAGTCATTGATGAAATTAGAGAAAAGAAAATGGCGATTATCCCAATCACGAGAGCTATTACTAGAATCAAAACAACAAGAAGAACTATCTTGAGTTTCTTATTGTTTCTTAAACTATTGATAAACGCAATTGCGTTAAAACTTCCATGACCACTAGAATAGGTCTTGTATCTATAACTATCATTTTGATAATAGTTATGCATAGCATGTTTTTTACGACGCTTGCCTTTTTTTTTCAAAAAGTCGTCAAAATCCATATTGATGTATTTTAAGTTAATAAACATAATTTTTCAGCATTACTGTATAAAACCGTAATGGCATTTGAGTGAATGAAGAATTTTCACACACTAAAAAAGAAATTATAGGATATTAACTAAGCTTTGGCGGTTGCCAAATGGAGTAAAAAGGTTGGGATGTTTTACTAATGTAATGAAAATGGTTGCATTGGTTATCCTTTTGCAGCAGTAAGAAAAATTTCATTCCATAACTAATTTGGTATTCTTCGTTTATGTCGTAATCAAAGTCCACAAAATTAGAAGATAAGCTATTTTCAGAGCTTAGCTCCACCAATAAAGAAGTATTACTTTGTTGAAAACAAATATTATAACACAGTAACATGCCCAGAAAGAGCACGATGTTAATGACTAATTTTTTTCGACAAATATTCATACCGCAAAAGTAATTAAAAACTAATGTATATAGTTTTCTAGATAAATAATTTAGATTAATTTAACACTGGATATACAAACAAAAATTTCACAATAGGCGTGGACTTTAAAAAGAAAAAAACTACTTATATACCATAAGATTTGAAGATGTTTGCAGTACAGATGCAAAATCGAGATCCTTGTTTTTTTTAGGTTTTAACAAACCACTACGGATAAAAGAATTAACAGTATGGTTCGAATCCTGCTCTCCCCACCAGAAACGCTTCAAGAAATTGAAGCGTTTTTTTTTATAACTAAAAATCCCCTCTCACTTTTTTAAAATAAGAGGGGATTTTGATTTTTATAATACTTTTGACCTTTGATTTATTCAAGTATAAAACTCACACTTACATTTGCCGTTATTGTAATTTCTCCAACAGCTAGAGTTTCTCTTGGCGCACTAGCATCGCTCATCTCCATAGATTTCATTCTCGCATAAACAGGCTGTGGATAGTAACTTTGAGAATTATCGGATATTGTCATTGCACGACCTATTTTTTGCCCTAAAACAGACACATAATCGGTTGCTTTAAGCTTTGCTTCTTTCATGGCTAATTTTCTGGCCTCAGATTGATATTCTGCCAATTTAGAAGATTGAAAAACCACATTATCAATTCTATTAATTCCCTGGCTCACTACTCCATCCATTAATTCATCATACTTAGACAAATCTCTCAATAAAATTTCAATCGTCTGTGTAGCATTGTAATTGGTTTTCTTTTTCTCATAATCATATTGAGGATTCAATGAAACACGTTGGGTTTTATAATCCGCCGGATTCAGATCCATCTTTTTAATCATTTTAAGGACTGCTTCCATTTGTTGATCATTTTGCTTTTTTACATCTTTTGCATTATTGCCTTTCGTTTCAACTGTCACGGTTATCGTCGCTTGATCTGGAACAACTTTTATCTTTCCTTCACCAGCTACGCTTATTTGCGGAATTTGTTTCACCTCTTGTGCATAAGACAGACTTATAAATAGCACGGATAGAATTAATAATACTTTTTTCATTTTGATCTATTTTAAATTAAGTTATTTTGTTTTACTATTCTTTCAAAAGTTGTGCCATTAAATTTCCCCCATTCTAGCCATCACAAAAAGAATAAGGATTGGAATAGTCAATAAAACCACCATAAATGTATGCTCTATCAGTAATTGCGGGTAAGTCACCAAAGTAATCAGATAGCCTCCTGCAGCACCTCCAAAATGCGCCGTATGTCCTATATTATCATTTTTTGTTTTCATTCCATAAATAGAGTAAAGCAAATAAAGAATCCCGAAGAGATAAGCAGGAATAGGAACTATAAAAAACAGTCCCAACATCATATTGGGTTGCAACAATATGGCCGAATATAAAATACCCGTAACAGCGCCCGAAGCGCCTATGGCACGATAATTATAATCATTTTTATGAAATACAATTGTTAATAAACTTCCAAAAATCAAGCTTCCAAAATAAATAATCACAAAGGAAAAACTTCCCAACAATTGAATAACAACCGGAGCAAAAAAATAAAGCGTAATCATATTAAAAGCCAAATGACCTATATCCGCATGAAGAAATCCCGAAGATAAAATACGTATTTGCTCCCCTGAGCGAACGCTTCCCATGTGGAATTCATATTTTCTAAAAAAAGAAAGATCATTAAAACCTTTAAAGCTAATCAGTACGTTTGCAATGATTATTGCAATCAAAAAAGTATTCATAAAATATATTTATTGTTTAGGGTAAAAGTAATCATTCTTCAAGACTCGTCTAGCAAGTCTTGAAGTTTTATAATGAAATTTCAATTATATTTGCAAGAAAAATTAATCCATGCAATTTCTTGTTTTCATTATAGTTTACCCATTACTTTGGTTAGTTTCCATTCTTCCATTTCGCATTCTATATCTGTTTTCTGATGCAATTTACGTTTTAGTGTACTACATAATTGGCTATCGCAAAAAAACCGTTAGAGCAAATCTAGCCATGACCATGCCTCATCTGAGTGATCAAGAGCGCCTTACAATTGAAAAGAAATCTTACCACCATTTATGCGATATGTTTCTGGAAATGGCGAAGACCCTGACTATTTCCTCCAAAGAAATGAACAAGCGATTTGTTATCAAAAACATTGAAGTAATCACCGACTATGAAAAAAAAGGAAAAAGCATCATGCTTTTGGCTTCTCATTACGCCAGTTGGGAATGGTTAATTACGCTAAACCAAAAAATATCTTTTGGCGGAGTAGCAGTTTATAAAAAAATCAACAATAAATATTTTGACAAACTAGTCATAAAGATTCGGTCAAAATACAATACAGAACTCGTAGTCACCAATAAAACAATTCCTTTTATTGCTGAGAATCATAAAAAAGGAATTTTATCGCTATATGCCTTAGCCAGCGATCAGTCTCCTGCTAGGAATAGAATATTTCATTGGGATAATTTCATGGGAATCGAAGTACCTGTTCACACCGGACCTGAAATGTTATCCAAAAAATACGATCTCAATGTTATTTTTGTTAAAGTAAAAAAAGTAAAAAGAGGCTATTATGAAGCCACTTTAGTACCTATTACTGATGACGCTAAATCTATTCCTGATTTCGGAATTACACATACTTTTATTAGAGAAGTAGAAAAACAGATTGAAGAAGCCCCCGAATATTATTTCTGGACCCATAAAAGATGGAAACACAGACGAAAAGACTAAACACTTAAAATCGATTGTAATCATAAACCCGGTATTAAAATTATCGGGTTTTCTTTTTAGCAAAACATGGGATTAAGCTTTAATTAACTATTGGTTCGCATAAATTTTACTAATTTTGATACTCATATTCCAAGAAAAATGAACTTAAAAATTAACAATAGATTTAGTACCGAATTACCTCCTGATACTAATGAATCCAATACAGCTCGTCAGGTTCAAAACGCATGTTTCTCCTATGTAATTCCTAGAATACCTTCAAATCCAAAATTAATTCACTATTCAGATGAAGTTTTGGAAATCCTTGGCATTACCAAAGAAGAAGCAAAATCTGCGGAATTTACAAATGTATTTTCAGGAAAAGAAATAATACCAAATACGCGTCCGTATTCGATGAGCTACGCAGGACATCAATTTGGAAATTGGGCCGGACAATTAGGCGATGGCAGAGCCATTATTTTGACCGAAGTTGAAAGCAAAGGACAAGTTTACACCTTGCAATTGAAAGGAGCCGGTCTAACACCTTATTCCCGCACAGCAGATGGATTGGCCGTTTTGCGTTCTTCCATCCGAGAACATCTTTGCAGTGAAGCCATGTTTCATTTGGGCGTTCCCACTACCCGATCCCTATCCTTAATTCTTACCGGCGATCAAGTATTGCGTGATGTTATGTACGACGGACATCCTGATTACGAAAAAGGAGCCGTGGTTTGCAGAGTAGCTCCTTCGTTTATTCGTTTTGGGAATTTCGAACTTTTTTCGTCTCAAAACGATTTGAAAACGTTAAAATTACTCACTGATTTTAGTATTAAATATTACTTCCCGGAAATTAAAGGAACCGCCAAAGAAAGTTACATTCAGTTTTTTCAGGCTGTTGCCAATAAAACCCGTGAAATGATTGTTCACTGGCAACGTGTAGGCTTTGTACACGGAGTGATGAACACTGATAACATGTCTATTTTAGGATTGACCATTGATTATGGCCCTTACGGCTGGTTAGAAGATTACAATCCAAATTGGACACCTAATACAACTGACCGACAAAACCGCCGTTATCGTTTTGGCAACCAGCCCAACATAGCGCTATGGAATCTATATCAATTAGCCAATGCTTTATATCCATTGATTGATGAAGCTGCTCCACTAGAATCTATATTAGACAGTTATAAAACGCTGTATGAAGTCGATTATGAAAACATGATGCGAAGTAAATTAGGGCTATTTACAAAAGCCGAAAATGACAATCAACTGATTCACATCCTAACCGAAAATCTGCAACTGACAGAAACGGATATGACCATTTTCTTTAGAAAATTAAGTCAAATCAAGAAAGACGAATCTGTTGAAAATGCATTTTCGTACATTTTAGAATCTTTCTACAAAACGCAAGAAATCACAGAGCAACTCAAAGATTCTTGGTTGTACTGGTTTACCCAATATTTAAATCGATTGCAACAGGAATCCGCAACTGACGAGGATCGAAAAGCAGCAATGAATTCCGTAAATCCAAAATATGTTTTGCGAAATTATATGGCGCACTTGGCTATCGAAGCGGCCCAAAAAGCCGATTATTCCCTAATTGAAGAATTACACCAATTATTGAAAAACCCCTATCAGGAACAACCCCAACATCAAAAATGGTTTGCCAAAAGACCCGATTGGGCCAGAGATAAAATTGGCAGCTCAATGCTTTCTTGCAGTTCTTAAACCAATAAAAAAGCCCTTGAAAATACTATTTAAGGGCTTTTTAATCATAATATATATTGGTTTATGCAAACCAACTTTTAACTAATTCATCTTCCAATGGTTTTGCTTCTTTATGGATGAATTCGTTGGTATCTTTATTATAAGTATAATCCAAAGCCCAAGTTTTATGGTTTTCTGCCAATGCTTTAATGCTATTGCAAACCATTTCTATTTCGGCAGTGGTCGTTGTTGGATGAATCGACATTCTGATCCAACCCGGTTTTCTCAATAATTCCCCTAAAGTGATTTCTTTGGTAAGTTCATTTGATGTGGTTTTATCTACGTGCAATAAAAAGTGTCCGTAAGTTCCGGCGCAGCTACAGCCCCCACGCGTTTGAATCCCAAATTTGTCATTTAGTAATTTTACACCCAAATTGAAATGCAAATCATCTACATAAAAAGAAATTACACCTAAACGATCTTGATGCTGACCAGCAAGAATCTTTATATTAGAAACGGATCCTAATTCCGAGAAAATATAATCCACGATTTCATGTTCTCTTTTCAGGATGTTTTCAATCCCCATTTGTTCTTTTAACTGAATAGCAAGTGCAGTCTTGATTACTTGCAGGAAACCAGGCGTTCCGCCATCTTCCCTGTCTTCAATATTGTCAATGTATTTGTGTTCTCCCCAAGGATTCGTCCAGCTAACCGTTCCTCCACCAGGACAATCCGGAACCAAGTTTTGGTATAATTTTTTATTAAAAACTAAAATACCGCAAGTCCCTGGTCCGCCAAGAAACTTATGCGGAGAAAAGAAAATAGCGTCCAAATAACTTTCCGGATCTTTAGGATGCATGTCTATTTCAACATAAGGACCTGAACAGGCAAAATCAACAAAACAAAGTCCATTGTGTTGGTGCATTATTTTTGCCACTTGATGATAAGGCGTTCTGATGCCGGTAACATTAGAGCAAGAAGTGATTGAAGCAATTTTAAAACTTCTTTCTTTATATTTTTCTAATAGTATTTCTAAATTTTCAAGGCTGAATAATCCGTCTTCGGTAGCTGGAATAACCTCCACATCGGCAATAGTTTCCAACCAAGAAGTTTGGTTTGAATGATGCTCCATGTGGGAGATAAAAACAACCGGTCTTTTTTCAGCAGGAATGGTGATAAAATCTTTCAAGTTTTCGGGTACTTTTAAACCTAAAATACGCTGAAACTTATTGACAACTCCAGTCATACCGGTTCCGTCAGTAATAAGAATATCATCACTATTAGCATTAACATGGTGCTTTATAATATGACGTGCTTTATGGTAGGCTTTTGTCATGGCCGTTCCTGAAATGGTCGTTTCGGTATGGGTATTAGCCACAAAAGGACCAAACTCGTTCATTAATTTTTCCTCAATTGGACGATAAAGACGACCACTGGCTGTCCAATCGGTATAGATTATTTGTTGTGGTCCGTAAGGTGAAACAAAATCTTGATTTATTCCTATAATATTCTTTCGAAACTGTTGAAAATAGTGTTCTAATTCGGTGGTAATTGTTGTGTTAGTCATTGTAATTGTAAATTTGGTAACAAATGTATTCATTTTTTATGAATTTAAAAATCTGACGATTTTATTACTTAGCTAAATTTAAAATTCCTCTTACATTCTTAAACTAAATTTGACCTTCAATTCGATTCGCTAAAAGAATAAATCACTAATTTCTAAAAATTTAAAACTCTATTGTCATATCTATTAGCCGCAGATTGTATTTCTAAAAATCAGACAAACAGCTCTAAATTTTGATTATCTAAAAATTAAGGCGTAATTTCCCCAAAATATTAAAACCCTTAAATATTTGGGGTTCTATTAAAAATAATCTTCAATTGAGATTTAAAATAAATGAACAAACTACTAAAAATAAGCAACTTTAAAACAATAGCCATTTTGCTATTCGCTTTATTTTTATTGATTGCTCCTTGTTCTGTTCGAAATTATTTTGAAACCCAATTAGGAATCGAAAACACCCAAACACTCAATAGAAACAAGACCACAATACTGCAATCAAACGTATGTAATGTTTGGGAAAATCCTCTCCATAAATCAACTATTGAGAAACAATTAAAGGATGTAAAAAACGAATGTACTCCTATTCTAGCAAGTACACATTTCAAATTATTTTCTTTTGAAATTCAGAATGATATCCCTTATATCAATACTGGAGAAAATCTAAAAACAGCCCTTCCCTTCTATATTTTATATAAAAGATTGAAAATTATGATTTAACAAAACTCAATTTGTTTAAATCACAACTATTCTTTTACTATAAAATTTTAATAAAATGCAAGATCATAAATTACTGCAGTCCTACACTATGGCGGGACTATTTACTTTGTCCTTACGCCTTGTTGTGGGATGGACTTATTTTTCTGCCTTCTGGCGTAGATTGATTTTAGAAAACAAATTAGATCCTGAAGCTTCGGGATATATTGGAGAAAAATTCAACCATTTTTTACCCAATGCACTGGGAATAAAACCAATGATTGAATATCTCGTAACCCATCCGGAATCCTTATGGTGGGCCATGGCTATATTTACAATTGTTGAAGCCATTGTTGGATTATTTCTTATGTTAGGCTTATTTACCCGACTGATGAGCATTGGTGTATTTGGTCTAGCCATGGGAATTTTATTGGGTTCCGGCTGGCTTGGAACCACCTGTTTAGACGAATGGCAAATCGGAATCCTTGGTATCGCCTCCGGATTTACACTTTTCTTATCCGGTAGCGGAAAATACTCGCTGGACTATCTTTTACTAAAAAAACAATCCAAAATAACGAACACACGCTTTTTTAGATGGTTAGGCTCCGGTGTCCTTCCCATTCGATTAAATCTTATTCATAAGATTGTTTTTTCGGGTTCAGTATTGATTTTATTTATCACTTTATTTACCAATCAATATTTTCACGGAGGTGTTTGGGGAACCTTGCACAATAAATCCGTTAAGCCCAAAATTGAAATTCAGGATACCAAAATTAAAAATCAAACGCTCTCTTTTCAGGTATTCCGAACAGAAGGTGCCGATGTGTACGGTTCTTTTTTAATTGGGATTCAAGTCACTGATGCCAATGGAAATACGATTATAGAGTTAGATGGAAACGCACTTTCAAAATTCCCAAAAGAGCAAATAAATAACTTTTATGTTACCAAAGTAAAAAATGGAAAACATAGCTTGATCATTCCTTTGGGCGCTAAAGCAATACTATCTATCAAAGATGAAAAACTTTCGGTTTTACCAAAAGGCGAATACCATTTGACGTTGATTGACATTAGTGGAGCAACTTGGTCTGAAACTTTTGAAATCTAAAATTCAACCGAGTTTCAAAAAACAAACCCCTTTCAAAATTGCTTTCGAAAGGGGTTTTTAAATTTAAGAATAGCCGTTTTTTTTTTTAGATTCCCGCTATCGCTTTTATTTCATCAATAATTCTTAGTGCCAAAGCATCTGCTTGTGCTTGCGAAGGCGCTTCGGTATAAATACGGATAATCGGCTCCGTGTTTGATTTTCTTAAATGTACCCAATCATTGGCAAAATCAATTTTCACCCCGTCAATGGTGGTGATATCTTCGTTTTTGTATTTTTCGGTCATGGCAACCAAAATTGCATCCACATCAATTTGAGGCGTCAACTCGATTTTGTTTTTGCTCATGTAATATTCAGGATAAGAAGCACGCAAAGCCGAAACGCTCATTTTCTTGTTAGCCAAATGAGTCAAGAACAAAGCCACACCCACCAAGCTATCACGACCATAGTGCGACTCTGGATAAATGATTCCACCGTTTCCTTCTCCACCTATGATGGCATTATTTTTTTTCATCAATTCCACCACATTCACCTCGCCTACAGCGCTGGCTTCGTAATTCCCGTTATGCGCTTTTGTCACATCACGCAAAGCGCGAGAAGATGACATATTAGAAACAGCATTACCAGGCGTTTTACTCAATACATAATCCGCACAAGCTACCAAAGTATATTCTTCGCCAAACATTTCACCGTCTTCACAAATGAAAGCCAAACGATCTACATCAGGATCAACTACTACACCTAAATGAGCGCCTTCTTTAACCACCAATTCAGAAATATCGGTAAGATGTTCTTTTAAAGGTTCTGGATTGTGTGGAAAATGCCCGTTAGGCTCACAGTATAATTTTACCACTTCAACACCCATTAATTGCAACAATTTTGGAATGATAATTCCACCTGATGAATTGACACCATCCACTACCACTTTAAATTTAGCCGCTTTTACAGCTTCAACATCTACCAAAGGCAAGTTCAACACTTCATCAATATGAATGTCCATATAGGCATCATTCTCCGTGATTTCGCCCAAACTGTCCACATCCGAGAAATCGAAAGCTTCGGCTTCGGCAATTTTAAGGATTTTTTCGCCTTCAATACCGTTAAGGAATTCTCCTCTTCCGTTCAATAACTTTAAGGCATTCCATTGTTTTGGATTGTGCGAAGCGGTAAGAATAATTCCTCCGTCAGCTTTTTCAAGCGGAACAGCAACTTCTACAGTTGGCGTTGTAGAAAGTCCCAAATCAATCACATCAATTCCTAAACCTATCAGCGTGTTAATTACCAAATTATGAATCATTGGTCCCGAAATACGGGCGTCACGACCTACAACTACCTTTAATTTATCCTCTCTGATAATGGAAGGGTCTAAGCTATTTTTAAGCCAAGTTCCATAAGCCGAAGCAAATTTAACAGCGTCAACCGGCGTAAGGTTATCACCTACTTTCCCTCCTATTGTTCCTCGAATTCCTGATATCGATTTTATTAAAGTCATCTTTTGTATTTAATTTTTTGAATTTTGAGTCACAAATATAGCTAAAGTAGCTTGGTTGCAAAGAAGTAAAACAGCAAAATTTTAGACGTAATTTCGTAAAGTATGTTAAAAAGCTTTTTTCTATATTTACATTCTACAAAAGGCTTTTCTTCTTTGTGGGTTAAATAAAAAGAAATGAACTTTCTGGCACATATCTATCTTTCCGGAGATAACGATTCAATCAAAATTGGTAATTTTATAGCTGATAGCGTTCGGGGAAAACATTTTGAAAATTTTCCTTTGGATGTCCAAAAAGGAATTATCCTGCATCGAGCCATAGATACTTTTACTGATGCGCATCCTGTTTTTAGAAAAAGCACCAAAAAACTACACGCCCGATACCATCATTATGCCGGCGTGATTGTTGATGTTTTTTACGACCATTTTTTAGCAAAAAACTGGACAAATTATTCAAATGAGAATTTAGAAGAATATGTGGAGCGTTTTTACCTTTCTATGAATGATAATCTTGTAATACTCCCGGAAAAAGTGCAGAAAATGTTGCCCTACATGATTCAGGAAAATTGGTTGGTCAGTTATCAAACCATCGAAGGAATTAAATACATATTGACCAAAATGGACCAACGCACCGCTAACGAATCTAAAATGCGTTTTTCGACTGAAGAACTGACACAATTTTATTCAGAATTTGAACAGGAATTCACTGTATTTTTTGAAGATTTGAGAACTTTTGCAACAGAAAAATTGGATGAAATTTAAAAAATTTTACTACCTAGAAATATTTAGGTTAATTTTATTCTGAAAAAGATATATTTTTTTTCAAACACTAGTTTTTCACCTCACAAACCAAAATTCTATGTCTCTAGGTGGTTTAACCATTTAAAAACAAAGTTAATTATAAAATATAATGTGATAACATCTGTAAACATTACTACCATGAAAAAAATAATCTTACTTCTTTTCTTAGCTGTTTTAGGCTGTAAATCGAATGAAAAAACAACAGTGCCAACGGGCGTGGTAACTGATAAGGCCATGGTTGTTTCGGCACGCGAAGAAGCCTCTGCCATAGGAGTTGAAATCATGAAAAAAGGCGGAAATGCTTTTGATGCTATGGTCGCTACTGAACTGGCATTGGCCGTTTCCTATCCGCAAGCCGGAAATATTGGCGGCGGCGGATTTATGGTTTACAGAAAAGCAAATGGAGAAACCGGTGCGATTGATTACAGGGAAAAAGCACCACTTGCCGCATCCAAAGACATGTTTCTCGACAAAGACGGAAACGTGATTGAAGGCAAAAGTACCGCCACAGCACTGGCATCAGGAGTTCCCGGTACCATAGCCGGAATATTTGAAGTACATAAAAAATTTGGTTCTCTACCCATAAGCGAAATCTTGGCACCTGTAATCGCATTAGCCCAAAGAGGCGTAATCGTTACGCAACTACAAGCACAAAGCTTAGCCGAGTACAAAACTGCCTTCATCAAAGCTAATGGCACTAACAGCTTGTTTTCTGCAGCATACAAAGTAGGTGATACCATTAAATATCCGGCGCTGGCAAACACTCTAAAACGAATAGCACAAAACGGTCGCGATGAATTTTACAAAGGAGAAACGGCTCAAAAACTAATTGCTTTTCTTTCTAAAAAGGGCGGTAATATGACATTGGAAGATTTAAATAAATACCAGGCAAAATGGAGAACACCAATCACTTTTCAATACAAAGATTTAAAAATCACTTCAATGTCTCCCCCTAGTAGTGGCGGTATTTGTCTGAATCAAATTATGAAAATGATTGAACCTTACAATCTTTCTGAAATGGGACATAACAGCCAAAAAGCGATACAGCTCATTACCGAAGCAGAACGCAGAGCTTATGCCGACAGGAACTATTTCTTGGGTGACCCTGATTTTGTAAAACTGCCTTTAAAAGAATTGGTCGATACCGGCTATCTAAAAAAGAGAATGAGCAATTTTTCATTTGACAAAGCAAGTAAATCATCTGACATTGCCAACGGCGAAATCAAAGGCTACGAAAGCAAGCAAACCACACATTACTCCATTGTGGATGCCGCAGGAAATGCCGTTTCGGTAACAACAACCCTGAATGACAATTATGGTTCTAAAATCTATTGTGATGAATTAGGCTTTTTCCTGAACAATCAAATGGATGATTTTAGCGCTAAACCAGGGGTTCCCAATTTATACGGTCTTACAGGAACCCAAGCCAACAGCATTGCTCCCGAAAAAAGAATGTTGAGTTCGATGACACCAACCATAGTAGAGAAAAACGGAAAACTCTTCATGGTCTTAGGAACTCCAGGCGGTTCGACCATTATCACCTCAGTATTACAAACGATATTGAATGTTTATGAGTTTAACATGAGCATGCAGGAAGCCGTAGATGCACCTCGTTTCCATCACCAATGGCTACCTGACGAAATTACATTTGAACCTTCTTCCTTTGCTAAAGATTTATTAGAAAATCTAAATAAAAAAGGATACCATATCAATGAGAAAAACAATCAAATTATAGGACAAGTAGATGCCATTTTAGTTTTACCCAATGGAAAACTGGAAGGTGGCGCAGACAAAAGAGGCGATAACAAATCGGTTGGTTTCTAATCTACAATTATATTTATGAGTTTTATTTTTTCTTTAGAGTCAGCTTTTATGGAAAACAGCCATCCTGAAAATGCAGCTCCTATGGCTAAATATATGAGGAATCATTTTGCTTTTTTTGGAATAAAAACAACCGAAAGAAGACGGCTTTTCAAGGAAATTTGGAAACAAAATAAAGCAGAAGTTACCGAGAATTCCAGAACGGTCGCTTTGCAATTATTTGCAAAAAAACAAAGGGAATTTCACTATTGCGCCATAGAGATTTTGATAAAAGAACTCAAGCAAAACTATTTAAAGGATGACATTCATTTAATAAAAAAACTGATAACTGAAAATTCTTGGTGGGACAGTGTGGATACCATCTCAAAATACATACTGGGAGAATATTTATTGGAATTTCCTGATGAAACTGATACCGTAGTGAAACTTTTTTCTAATGCTGACAATATGTGGTTGAACAGAAGCGTCATTCTTTTTCAATTGGGATACAAGAAGAAAACCAATTTTGAGTTATTAAAATCTATTTGCCTCAAACAGCAATCGTCTTCTGAGTTTTTTATTCAAAAAGCAATTGGTTGGGCATTACGGGAATACGCAAAAACGGATTCTGAAGCCGTTAAGGAGTTTGTTGCTGTTACTGCCTTTAAGCCTTTAAGCAGAAAAGAAGCATTAAAAAATACATGAGGTTGCGCAAAATAATAGTAATTTAGCCCTTTCAAAAAAAGATAAATGTTTAAAAAATATATTTCTAAATTAGAAAGTATAATTGCTTGGTGGCAATCTATCCTGAGTGAAAAACAATTTATTTTCTTATCCAGTGTATTAGTTGGTATAAGTGTTGCCTTTGCAGTAATTGTCTTAAAGTCATTTGCCCACTGGGTTTTCTTATTTGCTACCTACATCAATGGCATTTTAAAACTTAGTTTTATCAATAGTGTTTTACCCATTGCCGGTTTGTTATTGACCGTATTTGTGGTAAAAAAAGTACTTCGTGGTTCCATCGAAAAAGGAACTTCACAAATTTTATATGGAGTTGCCAAAAAAGCAAGCATCATTCCAAAAAAACAAATGTATGCGCAAATCGTTACCAGTTCCCTTACGGTAGGATTGGGGGGTTCAGCCGGTTTAGAAAGCCCAATTGTGATTACAGGTGCAGCTTTTGGTTCTAATTATGCTCAAAATTACAAATTAAGTTACAAAGACAGAACCCTTCTTATAGGTTGTGGTGTCGCAGCTGGTATAGCCGCAGCCTTTAATGCGCCCATTGCCGGTGTTTTGTTTGCTATCGAAGTTTTGTTAGTCGATGTGAGCATTTCGGCATTTACCCCCATAATGATTGCCGCTGCAACCGGCGCCTTGGTCTCTGTAATTACATTAGACGAAACCATTTTATTGAATTTCAAACAACAACAGCTTTTTGATTACCATAAAATCCCTTTTTATGTACTTTTAGGAATAGTAACTGGTTTTATTTCTGTTTACTACACCCGAAATTTCCAAAGAACGGAACACTTTTTTGCCCGACTTAAGCTAAGTCCTTACAAAAAAGCAATGTTTGGCGCTTCTATTTTAGCGATCCTTATTTTTATTTTCCCTACACTCTTTGGCGAAGGTTATGAAAGCATCAAAATCCTATCCGAAAACAATCCAGGCAAAATATTAGACAACACTCTTTTTAGTGATTACAAAGACAAAACCTGGTTGCTTATTATCTTTGTTGGTTTGACGATGATGGTCAAAGTTTTTGCAACAGCCATTACATTAGGATCAGGAGGAAATGGAGGTAACTTTGCGCCTTCGTTATTTGTAGGTTCTTACGTGGGTTTTGTATTTTCCAAAGCAATAAATCTTACAGGACTCACTCATTTACCGGTCAGCAATTTTACCATGGTGGGAATGGCCGGAATTTTGAGCGGATTATTTCATGCACCATTAACCGCGATTTTCCTAATTGCCGAAATAACGGGCGGCTACAGCCTGATGATTCCCCTTATGATTGTCGCCTCCATCAGTTTTGCTATTTCAAAACGGTTTGAAAAACATTCGATGGATGTAAAAGATTTAGCAAAAAAAGGCCATGCTTTTACCAGTAATAAAGATACTAACGTCCTTTCGACATTAGATACTAATTCGATTATTCAAACCGATTATCTGACTGTTTCTCCTGACGAAAATCTAGAAAAACTGGTCGATTTGATTTCACATTCCAATCAAGTTGTATTTGCAGTTGTAGACAAAGAAAAACATTTATTGGGTATTGTTCATTTCAATAGCATACGCGAAATTATATTCAATACTTATAGGGTAAAATATACTTTGGTGAAAGAAATTATGATTGATCCGGCCGAAGTCATTTATCCTTTTAACAGCATGGAAACCGTAATGAATAAATTTGAAACTTCTAAAGTGGCTTTCCTTCCTGTGATTAAAGATGATAAATACTACGGATTTATCTCTAAATCGGTTGCGCTGGAGGCCTATAGAACCAAGCTGAAATCAATGACAATTGAATAAATTTCTATCGGTTTTTAACATAAACTTCTAAACTGTTGTACCTAAAGAACAAATCAAAATGCTAACTTTGCTGTCATTGCGATGAAAGAAGCAATCAGCAAAAATATGTTAGATAAAGACAATACCATCGAAGTTCTAGGCGCTCGAGTTCACAACCTAAAAAACATAGATATTTCCATTCCTCGCGAAAAATTGGTAGTGATTACCGGTCTTTCGGGTTCTGGAAAATCATCTTTGGCATTTGATACCATCTATGCTGAAGGACAACGCCGTTATGTAGAAACTTTTTCGGCTTATGCCAGACAATTTCTTGGCGGACTCGAACGCCCGGATGTGGATAAAATAGACGGACTTTCGCCCGTTATCGCTATCGAACAAAAAACAACTTCCAAAAGTCCGCGTTCTACCGTAGGAACGATTACCGAAATATACGACTTTCTGCGTTTGCTTTATGCGCGCGCCGCAGATGCTTACAGCTACAATACGGGAGAAAAAATGGTCAGTTATTCTGATGAACAAATCAAAGATCTTATCATAGAGGATTTCAACGGAAAACGCATCAATATTCTGGCTCCGGTTATTAGAGCCCGAAAAGGACATTATGGCGAATTATTCCAACAAATTGCCAAGCAAGGTTTCCTGAAAGTGCGTGTCAATGGTGATATTCTCGATATTACGCCCGGAATGAAACTGGATCGTTATAAAACCCACGATATCGAAATTGTGGTAGATCGAATTGTTATTGAAGCTACTCCTGATAATGAAAAAAGATTGTCCGAAAGCATCAACACGGCGATGCATCACGGAGAAAATGTATTGATGGTTTTGGATCAAGATTCGAACGAAGTGCGTTATTTCAGTAGAAACTTAATGTGTCCCACAACCGGAATTTCGTACCAAAATCCGGAACCGAATTTATTTTCATTCAACTCTCCAAAAGGAGCCTGCGATCATTGCAACGGTCTGGGAACAGTGAACGAAATCAATATCCTAAAGATTATCCCCAATCCTAAACTATCCATAAAAGCGGGCGGTTTTGCGCCTTTGGGCGAATACAAATCTTCTTGGATTTTCAAGCAATTGGAAATTATTGGCGAAAAATACGCTTTTAAAATCACCGACCCCATTGAGAAAATTCCCGAAGAAGCCATGAAAATGATTTTGAACGGCGGTAAGGAAAAATTCACTATAAATTCGAAAGATCTGGGCGTTGCCCGCGATTATAAAATAGATTTTGAAGGTATTGCCCATTTTATCAAAAACCAACACGACGAAAGCGGTTCCACAACAATTAAACGTTGGGCAAAGGAATTCATGGACGAAATATCCTGTCCTGTTTGTGAAGGTTCGCGATTAAAAAAAGAAGCATTATTCTTTAAAATCAATGAAAAAAATATTGCCGAATTGTGCAATATGGATATTTCTGATTTGACAGCTTGGTTCAAAAAACTGAACAGCCAATTATCCGATAAACAAAAACGAATCGCGACCGAAGTTATCAAAGAGATCAAAGACCGATTGGACTTTCTGATGAATGTTGGATTGGATTATTTGGCTTTAAGCCGAAGCTCCAAGTCGCTTTCCGGAGGAGAAGCCCAACGCATTCGATTAGCGACCCAGATTGGTTCGCAGCTGGTGGGTGTTTTGTATATTTTGGACGAACCCAGTATCGGTTTACACCAAAGAGACAATGAAAAATTGATCCATTCTTTGGAACAATTGCGTGATATTGGGAACTCAGTAATCGTGGTAGAACACGATAAAGACATGATTGAGCGCGCCGATTATGTGATTGATATTGGACCAAAGGCAGGGAAATTTGGTGGTGAAATCATCAGCAAAGGAACTCCAGCCGAAATTCTGGCATCGCATTCGATGACAGCCCAATATCTTAACGGCGAAATGAAAATTGAAATCCCGGCAAAACGTCGTGAAGGCAATGGGAAATTCCTAAAGTTGACTGGAGCAACAGGAAATAACCTCAAAAATATATCGATTGAATTGCCTTTGGGCAAAATGATTTGCGTGACGGGAGTTTCAGGAAGCGGAAAATCGACGCTGATTAATGAAACGCTCTACCCTATTTTGAACGCCTACTATTTTAATGGTGTCAAAAAGCCTCAGCCTTATAAAAAAATTGAAGGCCTGGAACATATTGATAAAGTGATTGACATTGACCAAAGTCCGATAGGTAGAACGCCACGCTCTAATCCGGCTACTTATACCGAAGTTTTTACCGAAATCAGAGCTTTGTTTACCAAGACTCCTGAGAGTATGATTCGCGGTTATAAGGCGGGACGTTTCAGTTTTAATGTCAAAGGCGGACGCTGTGAAACCTGTGAAGGTTCAGGAGTACGAACCATAGAAATGAATTTTTTACCGGATGTGTATGTCGAATGTGAAACTTGCCAAGGCAAACGTTTCAACAGGGAAACTCTGGAAATCAGGTACAAAGGAAAATCCATTTCGGATGTCTTGAACATGACGGTAGACGAAGCCGTTCCGTTCTTTGAAATGATTCCGAAGATCTACAGAAAAGTAAAATCCATTCAGGATGTAGGTTTAGGCTATATCACATTGGGACAACAAAGTACAACCCTTTCGGGTGGAGAAGCACAACGAATAAAATTAGCCGGAGAATTATCTAAGAAAGATACCGGAAATACCTTTTATATTTTGGACGAACCCACAACAGGTTTGCATTTTGAGGACATTCGAGTATTGATGGACGTGATTAACAAACTGGTTGACAAAGGGAATACAATATTGATTATCGAACACAATATGGATGTAATCAAACTGGCCGATTACATTATCGACATTGGCCCCGAAGGAGGAAAAGGCGGCGGACAAGTTGTCGCCAAAGGAACTCCAGAGGAAATTGCAAAAGTTAAAAAGAGTTATACAGCGCAGTTTTTGAAAAAAGAGTTACTTTAGTATTTTGAAGTTTTATACTCTGTTCCTTTAGCTATGCGGGATTATGAGAATATAACTAAAATAATAGTTAAATAATACAATACGAATATGAGATTAGAAGATTTTGACAACGATGAGGATAAAGTAATCCAAGATAAATTAAAACAAAAAACCTGGAACGAGATTAGAACCAATGACAGTTGGGCTATTTTTAAGATCATGGCTGAATTTGTAAATGGTTACGAAAGCATGGGACGCATCGGTCCTTGTGTATCCATTTTTGGATCGGCAAGAACCAAGCCCGAGGATAAATACTATAAACTAGCCGAAAGTATCGCCTATAAAATCAGTAAAGCAGGTTATGGTGTGATTACCGGCGGCGGTCCCGGAATCATGGAAGCAGGTAACAAAGGGGCGCATCTGGGCGGCGGAACTTCTGTAGGTTTAAATATTGAATTACCATTCGAGCAGCATTTTAACCCCTATATTGACGGAGACAAGAATTTGAACTTTGATTATTTCTTTGTTCGAAAAGTGATGTTCGTAAAATATTCCCAAGGTTTTGTAGTTATGCCAGGTGGTTTTGGAACCTTGGACGAATTGTTTGAAGCCATAACCTTAATCCAAACCAAAAAAATAGCCAAATTCCCCATAATACTGGTTGGGACCAGCTTTTGGTCAGGATTGATTGATTGGGTAAAAACGGTCTTAATCGAAAAAGAACAAACCGTGAGTCCCGATGATTTGAAATTGATAAAAATTGTGGATTCAGAGGATGAAGTGGTTGAAGCTTTAGATAATTTCTATAAAAAGTACAATTTGAAACCTAATTTTTAAGAATAGGGCTGTTTTTTATAACAGCCCTATTTTTTTTAGTCTTTTAACTACAAAGCATTGTGGGTTTTATGTAAATAAAATGTATCTTGTACTTTATTAAACCGAAATCTACCATTGAAATCTACCTACAAATTTGCGGTTTGCCTTTTCGTTTTATTGACCTCAATAAAACCGTACGCCCAACATCATTCCAAAATGTTTGTTGAGGTAGATTTTGATACTAAAACCTTGAATATCCAGCAGGAAATTGCGTTTTTTAATGATTCTAATGATAGCCTTTCGACAATAGTGCTCAACGACTGGAATAATGCCTACTCCAATGTAAAATCGCCTTTAGCCAAACGCTTTTCTGATGAATTTTACAGAGGTTTTCATTTGGCTAACGAAAAAGAAAAGGGAAGCACAAACAATATCACCATCATTGATGCTAATAAATTATTCCTTGGTTGGGAAAGAACAGAGGAAAATCCGGATGTCATCAGCGTAAAGCTCAGAGAAAAACTGGGTCCAAAGCAAAAAACGACTCTTTATCTTACTTATGTAGTAAAGATTCCCAGTGATAAATTTACCAAATACGGTTATGATGTTAATGGAGGAATAAATCTGAAAACATGGTATTTAAGCCCTGCCCGATATGAAAATCATGGTTTTATAAAATACAATAATGAGAATCTGGATGATATTGCCAATGCCGTTTCTGATTATGACATTGAGCTAAAAGTACCTAAAAACATGGATGTTTCTTCTGATTTGAACTCCTCTGAGCCGATTGTCAAAGCCCACTCTTCCATTTATAAATTATCCGGGAAAAACCGAATTAATTTTGACCTATTCATAGAAGCAAAATCCAGTTTTTACAGCTTTAAGAATTCACTTGAAGTGCTAACTAATTTGAAAGAAGAAAAAATTAGCGGCATTCAAAAAGCTATTATTATTGACAATATCGTCTGCTATGTCAATGAGTTAATAGGAAAATACCCCTTTGAAAAAATTGTGGTTTCTGAAACGGATTATGAACGCAATCCGTTTTATGGTCTGAACCAACTGCCTTCCTTTATTAGTCCGTTTTCGGATGAGTTTACTTATGAAATAAAATTCTTAAAAACCTATTTGAACGCCTATCTCAAAAACACGATGAGAATAGACAACCGGAAAAATAGTTGGATCAATAACGGGATTCAGGTTTATGCAATGATGAAATACATTCACGAGAATCATCCTAACAGTAAGATGTTAGGAAGCGCCAGCTCTTTTAGATTATTGAGAAGTTATAATTTGACAAATCTGGATTTTAACGAGCAATACAGCTATTTCTATATGCTGATGGCTCGTAAAAACCTGGATCAACCACTGGGCAGCCCAAAAAACACTTTGATCAAATTCAACGAGCAAATTGCCAGTAAATATCATGCTGGGTTGAGTTTGCGCTATTTGGACAATTACCTTGGTGAAAATACCGTTACCAATAGCATCCGTCAATTTTACGCTAAAAATCAGGAAAGCCAAACCTCAGAAAAAGATTTTGAAACCCTGTTGAAATCCAATACGGAGAAAAACATAGATTGGTTTTTTAATACTATTGTAAACACCCGCAAAATCATAGACTATAAATTTTCGAATGTTATCAAGACAAAAGACAGCATCTCTTTTTCCATCAAAAATAAAACTGGAGTTATTGTTCCGGTTCCCATCTATGGTGTGAAACACGGAAAAATTGTATTAAAAAAATGGCTGGAACCGCAATCCAATGATACGATTTTTACTTTGGAAAGAAATAATTCCGATAAGATTGTCATCAATTATAATAATGAAGTTCCTGAATACAACTTGCGAAACAATTGGAAATCCCTGAAAAGTTTTTTTCCAAACAATCGCCCCATCAAGTTTGTGTTCATGAAGGATCTTGAAGACCCTTATTACAATCAGGTTTTGTATGTACCTACTCTAACTTACAATTTATACGACGGCCTGTCGCCCGGAATAAGACTTCATAATAAAACGATTTTAGACAAACCTTTTGTATTTGATGTCAATCCATCTTATTCTACAAAAACAAGCACTTTATCCGGATCAGGTTATTTTGTGGTAAATCAAAACTACAGAAACAGCGCTTTATACAATGTTCGCTATTCGCTATCGAGTTCTTATTTTCATTATGCGCCGGATGCCACTTACCTTTCGATAAATCCAACCGTTCAATTGCGTATTCGTGAAAACGACTTTAGAGACAACCACAAACAATTGATTCTTTTTCGCCAGGTGATGATCAACCGAGAGAAAAGTGCGATTGTAGTAGATAATTCCAAAGAAAATTACTCTGTTTTTAATACAAAATATTTTAACTCCAATAATGAACTTACCAAGCAATTCAGTTTCATGACTGATCTGCAATTGGCAGGCAAATTTGGAAAAGTAGCCGCCGAATGGAGTTATAGAAAACTATTTGAAAACAATCATCAGATACAATTACGCTTCTATGCCGGCAGCTTTTTATACAACAAAACCAATTCTGATTTCTTTAGCTTTGCTCTAGACAGACCAACAGACTATTTGTTTGACTATAATTATTATGGAAGATCAGAGAGTAGCGGATTTTTTAGTCAACAATTAATTATTGCCGAAGGCGGATTTAAATCTAAATTGAACACACCCTTTGCTAATCAGTGGATATCAACTTTGAATGCAGGATACAATATTTGGAATTGGGTCGAAGTTTATGGCGATCTGGGTGTTGTTAAAAATAAATCTCAAAACGCAAAACTGTTATTTGACAGCGGAATTCGGCTGAATTTGGTTCCAGACTATTTTGAAATGTATTTACCGGTCTATTCTTCGAATGGTTGGGAAATAGGACAAAACAAATACAATGAAAAAATAAGGTTCATTATTACTTTATCTCCAAAAATATTAATCAATTTATTTAATCGAAAATGGTTTTAATTGATTAAATAAAAACATAGCAATTGAAATATTCTTAACAGAAAAGCTTTTTAATTACATATAATTAAAAAATAGTTAATTCAAAATAGATAAAATTACACATAATTAAATTTTATTTCTTTTATTGAATTATGATAATAGCTAGTTTTTAAGTAAATTTGCAGCACTAAGTTATACTTTTCAATTATGATAAAAGAAAAAACCAATACTACATTGACATTCGAAGATTTCAAAACCGAAGTATTGAACGACTACAAAATCGCTATAACAAGCCGAGAATGTAGTCTATTAGGACGTAGAGAAGTATTGACCGGAAAGGCTAAATTTGGAATTTTTGGTGATGGAAAAGAGGTCCCTCAGCTAGCGATGGCTAAATTTTTCAAAGACGGAGATTTCCGTTCTGGATACTATCGCGACCAGACTTTCATGATGGCTATAGGTCAATTGACTGTGGAACAGTTTTTTGCCGGTTTATATGGAAATACCAGTATAGAACAAGACCCCATGTCAGGAGGTAGACAAATGGGCGGTCACTTTGCCACCCATAGTTTAAATGAAGATGGTTCTTGGAAAGATTTAACAAAACAAAAAAATTCAAGCGCTGATATATCCCCTACAGCCGGACAAATGCCTCGCTTACTTGGCCTTGCGCAAGCATCAAAAATATACAGACAGGTTGATGGAATTACCAACAAATCAAATTTTTCAGTTGAAGGAAATGAAATTGCTTGGGGAACTATTGGCAACGCCAGTACATCCGAAGGACTATTCTTTGAAACCATTAATGCAGCAGGTGTTTTACAAGTACCTCTAATCGTTAGTGTCTGGGATGATGAATATGGAATTTCGGTTCATGCCAAACATCAAACTACAAAAGAGAATATTTCGGAAATATTAAAAGGATACCAACGCGATAAAGACGCCAAAGGATATGAAATTCTCAGAGTAAAAGGATGGGATTATTCAGATTTGATTGCGACCTATGAAAAAGCATCTGCCATTGCCCGTGAAGAGCATGTGCCCGTGCTCATTCATGTAAACGAACTGACGCAACCTCAAGGACATTCCACTTCAGGTTCTCATGAAAGATACAAAGATGCTGATCGTCTGGCTTGGGAAAAAGATTTTGACTGTATCCGACAAATGAAATTATGGATGATTGCTATTAATATTGCATCACCAGAAGAAATTGCCGAAATTGACTTGAAGGCAAAGAATGAAGTTCTTGAAGCTAAAAAAGCAGCTTGGAATGCCTTTATAAATCCCATTGTACAAGACCAAAAAGAACTGGTAAAACTATTGGAAAAAGTCGCTGTTTCTTCTGAAAACAAAGACAATATACTAAAGCAAGCCTCTGAACTAAATAGCTTAAAATCTCCTTTAAAAAAGGAAATTCTTATAGCAGCCCGCAAATCTTTGCGTTGGATTTCTAATGGTGAAGAAAAGAATGAATTATCCAGCTGGATCACCTCTTACTTAGCTAAGAACCAACCACATTTTAGCAGTCATTTGTATTCGGATTCTGATTTGAATGTGTTTTCTGTAAAAGAGGTTTTACCTGAATATAATGAAAACTCAAAAGAGGAAGCAGACGGAAGAATGATTCTACGCGATAATTTTGATGCCATTTTCACAAAATATCCGGAAGCCTTAATATTTGGTGAAGATGCCGGGGCTATTGGTGATGTGAACCAAGGACTGGAAGGCATGCAGGAGAAATATGGTGAACTGCGTGTAGCAGATACCGGAATACGCGAAGCTACAATTATAGGGCAAGGAATAGGAATGGCTTTAAGAGGCTTAAGACCTATTGCCGAAATTCAATATTTAGACTATTTGTTGTACGCCATACAAATCATGAGCGATGATCTAGCAACCTTACAATACAGAACTGTCGGCAAACAAAAAGCGCCTTTAATTATTCGTACCAGAGGACATCGCTTAGAAGGAATTTGGCATTCTGGTTCACCAATGGGAATGATTATCAACGCTGTTAGAGGAATTCATGTTTTGGTTCCAAGAAATATGACCAAAGCAGCAGGTTTTTACAACACTTTATTAGAATGTGACGAACCGGCTCTAGTAATCGAATGCTTGAATGGTTACCGATTAAAAGAGAAAAAACCGACTAATTTTGGAGAATTCAAAACACCAATTGGTGTTGTTGAAACCATGAAAGAAGGTAATGATATCACCTTGGTTTCTTATGGCTCTACATTGAGACTGGTTGAACAAGCTGCCAATGAACTTATGGAAGTTGGTATTGACTGCGAAATCATCGATTTACAATCCTTATTACCATTTGATATTAACCACGATCTGGTAAAAAGTATCGCAAAAACAAACCGTCTTTTAGTAATCGACGAAGATGTACCTGGCGGCGCTTCGGCTTATATTCTACAACAAATTGTAGAACAACAGGACGGCTATAATTATTTAGACAGTAAACCGCAAACCTTAACGGCAAAAGCACATCGTCCTTCTTACGGGACAGATGGTGACTATTTTTCAAAACCGTCTGCAGAAGATATCTACGAAAAAGTATATGCTATGATGAATGAGGTAAATCCATCAAAATTTCCAAGTTTATACTAAAATAACTATTCAATAAGTGAAAAAGGATGTCTATAATGACATCCTTTTTTTTTAGCAGTATTTGTAGCGAAACAAAATATCTTAATGAAAAGTTATAATTATGATATCAATCTGTCATGTTGAATTTTTATTGTAATTTGAGAATACAAAATTGAATTATAAATGAGCAACTTAGAAACGACATTAAAAAACATCCAAAATGTAGAATTAATAGACAGTTCAGTAGATCATCCCTATTATTTTCCCATCGATCTTTCCGTTTCTAATAATGAGCTGTCAAAACACAATTTAGGCACTGCGGCTGATTTTCAAAGATACGTAGAAAATATATTAGCCTCAAACAACTCAACAGTTGCCTATGGCGGTTATAAAGAAGAAAGGAATCTTTACAAAAAAAGTCCGATTTTTAAAAACAATAAAACGGAAGAAAGAAACATACATCTGGGTATAGACTTGTGGACAAAAGCAGGAACGAATGTATTATCGGCTCTGGACGGAACAATTCACAGTTTTAAAAATAATGTTGGTTTAGGCGATTACGGACCAACAATAATCTTGGAACACAGACTGGAAAATCAACAATTTTATACTTTATACGGACATTTAGCGTTAGAGAGTTTAGAGAATTTAAAAATTGGCGCTTTTTTTAAAAAAGGAGAACAACTGGCTGTTTTAGGAGAGGCATCGGTAAATGGCAACTACGCTCCGCATTTGCATTTTCAAATCATAAAAAACTTAGGCAATAATTTTGGTGATTATCCCGGTGTTTGCAGCAAAAAAGATTTGGCTTTCTATCTCGAAAACTGCCCTGATCCCAATTTATTATTAAAAATACAAGCATGAAAAAAATCATTTTACTACTTAGCTTAATCGTACTCATTGGTTGTAAATCAAAAAAAAACGCCCTCGAGACTGAAGAAAAAAAAGACGAAGTTAAATTCGAAAAATTAGCCCTGACAGCGGTTGATGCAGGCTTAAAGAATAAAGCATACGAACTGGGCAAAAGAATTTTGATGACTTGTAATACATCCAAATTTAAACCTTTTAACGAAACGGAAGCCACAAGCTCCGTTATTGCTAACATCACCTTAGAGAAGCTTTCCAAAACCTGCACCCGTTACCGCCAGTTTTACGGAGATTTCAAAGACATTCAGTTAGTAGAAATTTATAAAGACTACCAAAACAACACCATTGTATTTCGCTATAAGGCATTGTATACTAAAAAAGTGGCCAATAAAGAGCTTCGGGTATCTATGAATGACGAGAATAAAGTTTCTGCAATAAAATCAATGGATTGGACTGATTTATTTGAACTGAAATAGAAATAAAACTCTAAAAAACACATTTTATGAGCTGAACAAAAAATACAGTTAACCAATTCATACCACCTGCCGATAAATCAAAACTTATAAAAAAAACTACCTTTTATTTCAGTTTTTTACTCACTATTATAAATTTTAGTCAAAGGTTTCCAAACCGTGAATTATGTAACTTTTTTAAATAGTTATACAACTCGTTTTCAATAAAAAAGAGCAACTTTTACAATCAGTTAAAAAAAGAAAACAATTTGAAGTTATATATAAAATACATGGTCAGTAATCGTTGCAAATCAGCAGTGAAAGAAGAGTTAAAGAAACTTGGTTTGCATTTTATTGTCGTTGATCTAGGAGAAGTAGATGTGATGGAAAATATTTCCAAGGATCAACGAGAATCTCTTAAAATAGGACTCCTTAGTTCCGGCTTTGAACTGATGGATGATAAAAAGTCTATGCTCATAGAAAAAATTAAAAATGTAATTATTCAGATGGTTCACCATTCTGACGAAATCATTAAAGTAAATTTCTCTATTTATTTAAGCGAAAAATTAAATCACGATTACACCTATTTGTCCAACTTATTTTCTGAAGTTCAAGGAACGACTATTGAACATTTCATCATTTCTCATAAAACCGAAAGAGTCAAGGAATTAATTATTTACGGAGAACACAACATTACTGAAATTGCTTGGAAAATGGGATACAGCAGTGTCGCTCATCTCTCGAGTCAGTTTAAGAAAGTAACAGGACTCTCCCCTTCTCACTTCAAGAATTTGAAAGATAAAAGACGCTGTCCCATTGAAGAAATTGGAACTGAAAATAACAGGAATCAAAATACTCTAAATTAATTTTTAAAAACGATTATGAAATTAATTTCAGACAACAAAAACCAATTCTATTCCCTTTTTTTAGTTCTAATATTGGCTTCGGTCTTAGCTTTTTTCTATTACAACAATCTTAAAGTGAAATCTAGCGGTATCTCAGCCGACCACGCTCAGGATATACTAAGCAAAAATGACAATGTTCTTTTGGATATTCTTGATATTGAAATTGGCATGAGAGGTTATATCGTTTCCGAAAATAACATTTATTTGGAGACTTTCAATAATGCCCGAAAATCGCTCAACAAAAACCTACTGGCTTTATCAGAATTAACTAAAAATAATCCAAAGCAAAAAAAAGAGGTCGATTCCTTAAGTATCATGGCTACGGAAAAATTATTCCTACTTCAAAAAATTGTCGATGACAAAAAGATTGGTTTATTAAATGAGAATGAAAAAATAGCCATTCTTAATAATGGAAAAGTTATTACTGATAAAATAAAAAATATCATATCTGATATAAAATACGATCAGTATCATTATTTAAAACAAAGGAAAGACGAAAATGACAATAGAATCCAAACTACGGAAATCTTGTTCTTTTTACTCTTACTGTTAATATTCACCATTTTTACCCTTGTCTCAATCATTATCAAAAATTTAAAAGGCAGAAACAATGAATTAGAACGCTATACCGCTTCACAAAAATTACTCTCTAATTATTCTCTTAGCCTTATTGAAGCCAGTTTAGATCCACTAATTACTATAAATATAGACGGAAAAATAACTGATATAAACGAAGCCACCGTTAAAATTACGGGCTTGGATCGCGACAAACTCATTGGTTCTGATTTTTTTGACTATTTCACCCAGCCACAAATGGCGCGCGAAGTATATCAGGAAGTTTTTGCTAAAGGCTCTGTGTCTGATTCTCCCCTTACGCTGCGACACAAGGACGGAAAACTGACTGATGTACTATTTAACGGATCTGTTTATAGAGACGATCAAAAAAATGTACTTGGAGTAGTTGTAGTCGCTCGTGATATCACTGACCAAAAAAGAATTGAAACAGAACTGATAGAAGCCCGGGTTTTTGCCGAACTAGCAACCGGAATCGCAGAAGAGGAAAAAAGAAATGCCGAATGTGCCACCACAATAGCCGAAAATGCCGTAAAAGCAAAGCAACAGTTTTTATCCAATATGAGTCATGAAATACGAACTCCGATGAATGCTATTATTGGGTTTACAAAAGTGGTCTTAAAAACTGATTTGACAGCAAAGCAAAAAGAGTATTTAGATGCCATAAAAATGAGTGGGGACGCACTAATTGTATTAATAAATGACATTCTGGATTTAGCAAAAGTAGATTCCGGAAAGATGACTTTCGAGAAAATCCCCTTTAAAGTGAAATCATCGATATCATCGATGCTCCATCTGTTTGAAACAAAAATTCAGGAGAAAAATTTAACGTTAATTAAAGAATACGATCCTAACATTCCCTCAATAATAGTGGGCGATCCCGTTCGTTTGCATCAAATTATTTTAAATTTGGTGAGTAATGCCGTAAAATTTACCTCAAGAGGAAAGATCACTGTTGCTGTTCGTTTAATCGATGAAACCCCTGAGAACGTAACCCTTGAATTTGCTGTTACTGATACCGGTATTGGAATTCCTGAAGAAAAAATAGCCACAATATTTGAAAATTTCCAGCAAGCATCCAGTGGAACATCCCGAATTTATGGAGGCACAGGCTTGGGACTGGCTATTGTCAAACAATTAGTAGAACCCCAAGGCGGCACCATTAAAGTAAAAAGTGAAGTGGGTGAAGGAACTACCTTTAGTTTTAGACTGAATTTTGAAAAAACGGATGTTGATGCCGAGCTGGAAACTGAAATACATGAATTGGATTCGGATATAAAAAACATAAAAGTTTTAGTCGTAGAAGATATAGCGCTAAATCAATTATTGATGAAAACACTATTGGATGATTTTGGTTTTCAAAGAGATATTGCCGAAAATGGAAAAATAGCCATAGAAAAACTGGAAAAAAACAGTTATGACATCATCCTAATGGATTTGCAAATGCCAGAAATGAATGGTTTTGAGGCTACCGAATACATTCGAAAAATAATGAAATCCAATATTCCTATTGTTGCTTTAACAGCTGATGTCACCACCGTAGATTTGGCCAAATGCAAGGCCGTAGGAATGAATGATTATGTTACAAAACCCGTTGACGAACGATTGTTATACAGTAAAATAGTAGGAATCGTAAGAAAATCATCAAGCCTAAAAGACAATGAACTGAAAAAAAATAGCCTTGCGAAAAATTCCAAATGCATTGATTTAGCCTATTTGAACAGTCGTACTAAATCAAATCCTAAACTAATGATGGAAATGATTGCGGCTTATTTACTGCAAACACCTCCTTTAATAACCGCTATGAAGCAAAGTTTGACTGAAAAAGATTGGACTTTACTAGCTGCTTCGGCTCATAAGATGATTCCATCTTTTTCAATAATGGGTATGAATCCTGATTTTGAAGAAATGGCAAAAACAATCCAAAACCACTCCAGTGAGTTAGAAAATAAAAAGGGCGAAATTGATGATTTAGTTTTCCAACTTTCAACTATTTGCGATCAAGCTTGTAAAGAATTAGAAATAGAATTTAATAATATTAAAAACATAAACGGATGAAAAACGAAGAGAAAATAAAACTATTTTTAGTAGATGATGATGCCGTTTTCTTAAAATCATTAGAAATCGAGTTTCTTAATCATACCGATTTTATTGTTGAAACTTTTGCTACCGGAGAACTTTGCATCGCTAATTTAGATCAAAATCCAGATGTGGTCATTCTTGATTACCATTTAGACGGAATAGATCAAAATGCCATGAATGGAATAGAAACATTAGATAAAATTAAAGAATTTAATTCTAGTATTCCTGTAGTAATGCTGTCTTCTCAGGACAAAATTGACGTAGCGATAAGCTGTATGCATCATAAAGCATTTGATTATGTCGTAAAAAGCGAAACGGCTTTTATGCGACTTCAAAAGAATATTACCGCCTTTTTCCATTTTGAAAGAATCGAGAAAGAATTAAATTGGTATATGGCTAGAATGTAAATTGATGATTGGCATTCTATATAGTAGCCTATAAAAAATCTCTTTAATAGAAATAAAAGCACCTTTTGTTAAGTACAAATGGTGCTTTTATACTTTTAAAAGCCACACACATCAGAAAAGTGTGAAAGATGAAACTTTCTGTACAAATTATATAAAACGAACTATGCATGAGAGTCTTACCTTTGATATTAATAATACAATTACAAATTATTGTTCGCTATTAATAAAACAAATGATGCTTTATTAATTATTAGTGTTTTTAAAACTTTAATCTGTAAATCAATACATTCTATAATCAAAAACAGATTAGCAAATTTAAAAACTTACAATCATGAATCTTAAACGAATCTTCGGAGCATTACTTACAGTTCTAGGTATAGGAGCTCTTATTTATACTGCGGTAGTGTTTTCAAACACTTCTGGCAGTAATGCAGATATTAAATTTCTAATTATTTATGGAATACTGGGAATACTATTTTTTACCTCAGGCATAAGTTTAGTTAAAACCACTAAGGATGAGTCCTAAAAATCTATTCGTAATTAGTGATCGCTAACAAATTAATTTGTAAATGACTCAAAAAAAGAAGCAAATACTGAATGTTAATTAAAAAATAATTTCATGAATCTTAAAACAATCGGAATCGGGATAATTATTATAGGCGCCTTAATGGTTTTCTACACAGGGTTCAATTATGTTACAACAGAAAAAGTAGTCGATTTTGGACCAATTCAAATAAATAAACAACAAAATCATCCTGTACAATGGTCACCAATAGTTGGAATAGTACTGATCATTTTTGGAGGAATACTTATTATACCTGAAAAAAAATGAAAAAGGAAAATTTAAAAGAGACCTGGAAAGAGCAAAAAGAACATCTAAAACAAAAAATCTCTTCTTTGACTGATAGTGATTTATTTTTCCTTGAAGGCAAAGAAGAAGAAATGATGGCAAAACTTCAAATTAAACTAGGCAAGACAAAAAATGAACTCTATAAAATTATAAATACACTTTGAACTAAATTTTATACTCCAAAAAACATAAAAACTCTTCAAATCAAAAACTAAAAAAAAGAATGAAAAATTCAAAAACAATATTTTCAGCTTCAATCGCATTGACATTTATGGTTTGTACCTCAATTAAAGCTCAGGAAAATACTCCTAAATTTGGTATAAAAGGAGGTCTCAACTTTTCCAATTTGTACACTGATAATGTAGATGACGAGAATATGCTAACTGGTTTTAACATTGGGTTATTTGCGAAGTTACCGATAAGCAATTCTTTTGCCATCCAACCCGAAATATATTATAGCGGAAAGGGTGCCGAAGTAGTTTACGACAATGTTTTGGCAAATGGTACCGCACAGTTCAAATTGAATTATATTGAACTTCCAGTGATGCTAGTGGCCAATATCACGAAAAATTTCAATATTCAGGCCGGACCTTATGTTTCATATTTGATTAACGGTAAAACAACAAATGAATCAAACGGTAGCAGTTTTAACTTCGAAGATAACATTGATGTGAATGACTTTAATAGAATCGATGCGGGTCTTGCCGCAGGCCTTGGTCTTGATTTAGGAATGATCAGCTTAGGCGTACGTTACAACTATGGATTAGTCAAAGTGGGAAAAGAAAAAAATTATTTTGGAACAAACTATACCTTTCCAGATGCCAAAAATAGTGTATTGAGTTTCTATGGTGCTTTTTCATTTAACTAGAATCAGCCAAAACATTTTACACTCTAACAAATAAAACTCAATCATTTGAAAAACAGATAAATAAACTTATATTTATATGTAAATTTATTTAAACAAATCCCTAAAAAATAGAAATCATGAGCAATTTACTTTACACAGCAGCAGCGATATTAATAATATTTTGGGCAATTGGATTCTTTGCTTATAGCCTAGGGTCAATTATTCACATATTGCTGGTAATAGCAATTATAGCAATACTATTAAGACTCATCCAAGGAAAAAGATTATAAAACTAAAAAATTAAACTATGAAAACAGATAAAGTAATACTAGGAGTTATAGGTGGTCTTGCTGCCGGGGCACTAATGGGAATATTATTTGCTCCTGCTAAAGGTACCAAAACAAGAAAAAAAATTAAGCGAAAAAGCAATGAATATGCCGATGAGATAAAGGAAAAATTTGATTCTACCATAGACACTATTTCAAACAAATATGATACGCTAAAACAAGAAGGCTTAAATCTCTTAAATGATGGAAAATCTAAATTTGAGAAAACAAGAAAAGAAATTGAAAATCTAGAAGTATAAAAAATTTCAAGACCTGATTATGCAACTAATTTAAACGACCAGTAATAGCAATATCCCAAGACATGCGATTTCACAATCATTCAAATCATCTCTTACTATTACTTTCTGTTTATTATTTATTTAAAAAAAAATCGAGAAGCATTCTTCTCGATTTTTTTTTTGCTTTAAACCAAAAAAGACTAGGAGTATCTTCTTGATTTGGAGAGGATCAGAACAAAGCCCCTTTTGAAAATAAAACTCCAGAAGAACGTTCTTATAACAGAACAGTAATTATTGACATTATTCCCGCAAAAAAATAAGTCAAGACAATACAAAATTTATTTTTATAATTTACAAAAGAGGATAGACACATAAAAGTCTGTCCTCTTTTGTTTTTTTATAGCTTTCAAATTAATGATATGCTAACAAAAACTGCACATTGGAGTTATAGGTTATTTAAGTTTAAAGTCTAAGGAAAATAAAAATCCTTACAAAATATTTTGATCTAAAGACTCTAAAGGCTAAATAAATTAACTGATTTCAGTTTAAAACTACCTTAAAATTGGTCAAAATCAAACGCCCAATCCAACTCTTTTTTATACCATAAATGCCCCTTAGAAACTTCAAGCGGACAATCAAAATTATTTGTATAAAGCGCTCCCGTTCCCAGTCCTTGCGACATTAAATTATGCTGTAAAAAAGTCCATTGCGCAATGGCATTTAATCCTATGTTGCTCTCCAAAGCGGAGGTAATCCACCATCCTATTTGATACTTTTTGGCCAAAGAAATCCATTCTTGAGTTCCCCGAAAACCACCTACAAAACTCGGTTTCAAAATAATGTATTGTGGCTTAATTTTTTGTAATAACTTCTCTTTTTCTTCGAAAGAAAACACTCCAATCAACTCTTCATCTAAAGCAATAGGCAAAGGAGTGATTTTACACAGCTCTGCCATCCTGTCAGTACAATCTTTTTGAATAGGCTGCTCAATACTATGTAACTCAAATCCAGATAGTTGATTTAATTTATATAAAGCTAATTCTGAATCAAAAGCACCGTTTGCATCTACTCTTATTTCAATCTGTTCCGAGCTAAAATGTTCTCGAATATAATGCAATAATTCCAGTTCTTTATCAAAATCTATGGCTCCTATTTTGAGCTTAACACAGCTAAAACCTTGTGCTAATTTTTCCTCAATTTGTTCCTTCATAAAAGCAGCTTCTCCCATCCATACCAAGCCATTAATTTGAATTGATTTTTCTCCTTCTGTAAACTCAGAAGGAAACAATAAAAAAGGGCTTTCACTTTCTAAAGATTGGAACGCCATTTCGACGCCAAACTGGATCGAAGGAAACTCGATCAGCGCCTCCCAAAGTGTATCTTTTCCAAGATGAACATTAGCACAAGTCCACTGCAATTTTTCTTCATAATCCGATCTGTCATCTGCGCTCAATCCCCTCAAAATTCCGCATTCACCTATTCCTTTTTTTCCTTCGTTTTCCAAAACTAAAAACCAGGTCTCTTTTTCGGTCATAATACCGCGAGATGTCCCAGATGGTCTTTTAAAATTGAGTATGTATTTATGGTAAGTTGCTTTCATAGACAATAGTGAATCGTGAATCGTGAATCGAAGGAAGTGATTAGTCGGTTGGTTTGAATTATAATTTTCGTTTCATTAGATAAGAAATCCCTATTAATAAAATTCCAAAAAAACTCAATATATAAAACATATAGGTTGGCCATTCATCAAAATAATACATCTTGAAATTTAGAATCACTCCAACAAGAAAAACAAACAGACCAAAATAACGGGTAAACGCAATCACACTTTTCATATTTTTTTTGTATTTCTAATAATGGTAACAAATAGTATTCTATTTCTCTATCCATTTTAAAATTTTATCAAAATCCTCATTTTGAATTCCCGCTTTGGCAAAATTTTGAAAATCGTCTTTTATTTTTTGCGTCCAGCTTAAGCTATCAGTTACGTTTTGATTTTGGTAGGCTTTGTATATTGTTTTTGCTTTGGCATATTCGCCATTGAGCAAATAAGCATGTGCCAAATTCAACTTAACTAACAGTTCCGTATCATCACGTTTTTCTCCTTCCTTTAAGGATTTAATTGCTTTTGCGTATTGCTTCGTTATTAGATAAGCATAGCCCAAATTACTGAAATCTAAAACGCTGGCCTTACCTTGAATTACGATCTCATTATAGGTTTTTATCGCCGACCCATAATCTCCATTTTTAATGCTACTGGAAGCTTTTGCTCTCAAATCATTAAAAACAGTGTTTGCTATTCCCGTTTCATCAAAACAACTATTGCCAAAATCCTTATAGATCTTAGCTTGCTCCATAGGCAAGAGTTTTTGGAATTCCTGAAACTTATACTGTTTTTGAATTTTCTCTTGAATACATAAGCAAAAATCATCCGAATTCGCCATTTTTCTGGCCAATGCCGAAGTTTTACACTGGCTAATGATGTATTTCCTGTTTTCCAGAGACCAGCCTCGACTGAGCTTGGTATCGACCCAAGGAACGACTTCAAGAACAATTTTTTGTTTCAAAATCCAGTTGGTACTTTCAAAACCGAACCATAAATTTCCGACACCAGCCTTTAAGCATGCTGATTTATCCAATGAAAGTCGATTTGCATCTTTACTTATTGGATCATTTTTAACAAAACAAGCCTTGTCATTTTTGCCATTTTTTTTGTACTCAGAAGCCAATTCTCCAGATGAAAAAACAGCGTATTTACATTTGTCTGATCCGGAAACTTTTGATAAAACAAAAACAGCACCAGCCGATCCCTGACTGATTCCTGTAGGATCCGGAATGGCTTTTAAAACCGAAACCAAACTGCTGGCCAGTTGCTGGTTGTCATCTAAAAGTGTGATTCTATAGATCAATTCCGTAGTTCCTACGGGAAAATCGTCTGTTTTTATGAGGATTCGGTCTCTGGCCGAAACGATTATTTCTTTGGTTGTCGCTCTTTCTTTGTCCCAATAGCCGTCATTTTGAGCAACCGCCGACTGATAAAAAAGGCTAATAAATAGCACTAAAAAGATATTTTTCACTTGTGTTTTCTTAATTAACGATTTGCCCTAGCCCTGATGGAAGTGAAAATCCTTGCTTAGCGGTCCTGGAGCTTTAGGACCGCTAAGCAAGATTGTAACGTACAGCAGGAATAGCTCCTAAAAAAATTATAATTCGATACTATCGCCTATTTCCAGCAACATTAAATCCTTGCCTTTATCAAAAAATTTACGGATTGCTTCTTCATGGTTGATTTCGATATATCCAAAAGTATCGTAGTGATAGCCCAGAATTTTATCGCATTCTACAAAATTAGAAGCTACAATAGCATCTTCAACGTCCATTGTAAAATTATCTCCAATAGGCAGAATGGCCAAATCCAGTTTGGTTCGCATCGGAATAAGCTTCATGTCCATAGTAAGGGCAGTATCTCCGGCTATGTAAATATTTTTATGCTCACCTTCAATGACAAAACCACCTGGGTTTCCTCCGCTGGCTCCGTCTGGAAAAGTACTGGAATGAACCGCATTGACATATTTTACTTTTCCAAAGTCAAAATTCCAGCTTCCGCCATGATTCATCGGATGTGCCTGAAAACCTTTAGCTGCATAATAACCCGCAATCTCCGCATTTGAAACGATAATCGCATTGGTTCGCTTCGCTATTGACTCGACATCCAAAATATGATCACCGTGAGCATGAGTCACTAAAATATAATCGGCTTTTAAATTATCAATATCGATATGTTCTGCTAATGGGTTAGCAGAAATAAATGGATCGACTAAAATGTGTTTTCCGCCCACTTTTATTCCTAAGGCGGCATGTCCGTAATATGTTATCTTCATGGTAGTAAATTTATCTTCCGCCCAATAGCGTGTTAACAATTATATCTGAAAAAAAGTAAATCATACATAAAGCAAGTAAGACTGAAAGCGCAAAAGTGCTCAAAGCCAATTTTTTCAACTCAGGATCTAACAGCTTGGCCTCTTTGTTTTTATGGACATTAATTAAATGTTTAGTCAAAGGAATATAAGCCAGTAAAAAAAGATACTGATCTAGTTTAAAACCACTTAAAAGCGCAAAAAGGACCACCAAAACCATTGCTGAGATTATTAGAAAATAATGATAGATTTTTGCTTTGGCTCCACCAATTTTTACCACTATGGTGTTTTTATTGGACTTTCTATCCGAGGCTTCATCACGCATATTATTTAAATTCAAAACCCCTACACTCAAAAGTCCCACTGCAGCAGCCGGTAAAAACAATAATGGATCTAATTCTTTTGAATAGAGAAAGTTAACTCCTAAAGTACTCACCAATCCAAAAAAAACAAAGACGAACAAATCACCATATCCGCGATAGCCATAAGCGGTATTACCAACTGTATACCGAATTGCGGAAGCAATTGCCAAAATACCCAAGACTAAAAAAAACAGAGAATAAAAAATATTTGTATCTGTAAATGCATAATAAATCAACAGCATTGCAGAAAGCAAGGTCAATAGAGAGGTAATTATAATGGCTCTTTTCATCGCCTCAGGAGAAATTACACCGCTTTGTATGGCACGCTTAGGACCAACTCTATCCTCGTTATCCGTTCCTTTCATCCCGTCTCCATAATCATTGGCAAAATTGGACAAAATCTGCAATCCAAGAGTCGTTAGAATTGCAAAACCAAATAACCTCCAGTTAAAAACTTCTGTCGGCGTAAGTATGTTATCCGTTGGGTTAGCCAATGCGTACATGCTTCCCACTATGATTCCAGATATGGATAAGGGCAATGTTCTTAATCGTGCGGCTTCAATCCAATGTTTCATTTTATTATTTTTTAGTATTTTTATTATTCTTCTTTTTAAAATTTGGAGAACTACATCCAATTATTGTTGGCGGTTTCTATTCGATACAACCAAAGATTGACATATTGTTTAATGCTGGTAAAATTCCCCAATTGAAAAGCAACATCACCGCCGGCTGTGTGAATTATCAAAGAACCTATATCGGCCTTTTTGTGCCAAAATAGCTGTGAGGTTGTTATCGCCTGGATTTTACCCGGTTCAATAATTTTATTATCAATATCCCAAGCTCCGCTTTGCTTAATGATAAAATCATCATGAATATAAAGTCTGTTATTTTTGTATCCAAAATAAACGATCAGTCCCACAAAAAGCAAGTACAAAGGCAAGACATAAACGTATTCTAAAAATTCCGGTTTAATATAATGGGCAATAACATAAAACCCCACAAGTGGAAGAACTATGAACAAGAATATTGAAAAAACCAATTTTCGGTAATTCGGTTTTAGCACAACGCCTTTTTCTGGAATGCTATGAAACAAAAGCTTAAAAATAGCTTCCTTCTCTTTATCGTCACAACCCGGAATTTCGATGATGGATTTATTATTTTCTTTATCGCTACTGCTTGCCTGCTTTATTTTAATTTCCAGAATATTCATTTTCTTCTGAAAATAATTCCTGCTTAGGGTAACTATTTGAACTTTTTCCGGTTTTACAATGGTGCTTTTAGTACTTAATAATCCAAAAGAAAGCAACAAAGAGCCGTTTTGTTTGGTCAATTGATAGTTAAAATATTTAAATACAACTCGGATTAAATTGATAACTAAAATCAAAATCAGCATCAAAAAGAAAACAAGTACAATTGAACTAATAACAGCGCTTTGATCGATATAATTCCCAATTTCTTCCTCATTGAAACCTTCTTCTGGCAAGAAATTCTTTCCGTTTTCATAAATGGTCGCCAAAAAAGCCAATATCAACCCCAGCGTTTTTACATAATTTGACGTAATCCCCACTTTCAATAAACTTAGAAAACTAATCTTAATGAACGGCTTTTCGTCTATAATTTCTTCTTGTAAAAATTCCTCGTTAACTACGGCATCCCGCTTTTTTCTGTCATTTATTAACAACCTTGTTTTCAAGGCCAAGGCCAAAGGATGTGAAATCGCTTTTATCTTTCCTTCTTTCTTAGCACTGCCGGCCGTATCCACATTAAGTTCATAAACCCCGATAAGCCTTTGAATCAAAGACTGATTGATATCGACTTGCTGAATTTTATCCAATTGGATAATCGTTTTTGTTTTGTTTAAAATTCCCTCATTGATAATAAACTCCTCATTTTCGTTTTCTAGATAAAAAGTAAAATTCAAGTATTTTAAATAAGCAACTAAAGCAATTAGCAGTAAAAAAACACTAATTCCCAGAAAAAAGTACACTTTATTCAGTTCGTTAAATCTAAAAGCATAAACAACCATAATAGGCCACAAACCTCTCGCCCACTGCTGTAAAGTATCAAAAAACATTACCAAAACG
The DNA here is from genome assembly GCF_020911885.1 of Flavobacterium acetivorans. NCBI lineage: Bacteria > Pseudomonadati > Bacteroidota > Flavobacteriia > Flavobacteriales > Flavobacteriaceae > Flavobacterium > Flavobacterium acetivorans. Next base: position 2,507,323 of record NZ_CP087132.1, on the reverse strand, counting down.
CCTATGGAAGACTGCCTTTGGGGATGATTAAATTGTTGCTCCATTACAATTGTTTTTGAATTTTACCCATCAACAATTGTTTGATTTTTTCGGCTTGTTCAATTGCTATTCCGGGAACTTCTAAATCGCTCGAACTACCTCCTGCAGTGAAAATCTCGATTTTAGCCAAACCAAAATAACGCGAAAGAAGCCCTTCATGTAAAGCCACATGTTGTATTCTATTGTAAGGAATTATGATTGTATTTGTAGCAATCATCCCAGATCTGAAAAGTACATCATGTTCCCTGAATGCAAATCCTTTTTTCTTAAAACTAATTCTATTAAAAAGTAACAGTAACAGAAAAAAAACAAAAAAAAGCAGTGTTATTTCAACTAAAAAAGGCTGAAACTCTTTCTTATAGAACAGCAACAAGCTCAATCCTGTCCCTAAAATCAAGAATAGCGATGCTATATTTATCAGTATAACTTTCCAATAGCTAGCGCTCAGCACCGAGAACTGTACGGCTTCAAATTGTGGAAGCTGGTTTGTATCGATAGTCTCGTTTGAGAAGTTTTCCATTCATTATGTATTAAAATTAAATCTTTTAAGTCACTCTCAAAGACTTTAATGTTTTTAATTCAAAAACCTAAGGCAACCATTTCTTTTCAAAATTTGGTTTTCTCTTTTCAAGAAAGGCGTTTCTACCTTCTTTGGCCTCTTCTGTCATATAAGCTAATCGCGTCGCTTCACCAGCAAAAACCTGTTGTCCTACCATACCGTCATCAGTCAAGTTCATGGCAAATTTCAGCATTTTGATCGAAGTTGGTGATTTTTGCAAAATCTCCTGCGCCCATTCAAAAGCAGTATCCTCCAGCTCAGCATGCGGTATAACAGCATTTACCATTCCCATCTCAAAAGCATCTTGTGCAGAATAATTGCGTCCCAAGAAGAAAATTTCACGCGCTTTTTTCTGACCTACCATTTTAGCTAGATATGCTGATCCGTAGCCACCGTCAAAACTGGTTACATCGGCATCAGTTTGTTTAAAAATAGCGTGCTCTTTGCTTGCTAAAGTCATATCGCAAACTACGTGCAAACTATGCCCTCCGCCCACAGCCCATCCTGGAACTACAGCAATAACAACCTTTGGCATGAAACGAATTAAACGCTGCACTTCTAATATATTCAAACGGTGCTGACCGTCATCACCTACATAACCTTGATGACCACGGGCATTTTGATCCCCTCCGCTACAAAAAGAATACACTCCGTCTTTTGAAGAAGGGCCTTCGGCCGAGAGTAAAACCACACCTATGGAAGTATCCTCCTGAGCGTCATAAAAAGCATTGTATAATTCTGCTGTAGTCTTAGGGCGAAAAGCATTTCGCACATCAGGTCTATTGAAGGCTATTCTGGCAACACCATTGCATTTTTTATAAGTAATATCTTCATATTCTTTGGCGGTAATCCAATCCATTCTGTTTAGTTTATTTATTTACTGTAAAAATAATGCATTTTTCACACTTAAAACAACTCTATTTCAACAATGACAGAAAAGGATTTTAACTCTGCATAAATTTTAAAAATACTTAGTGATTTCTTCTGACGAAAAGTTCTACTGTTTTACATTTTTTAATAATATTCTTACTATATTTACAACTATTAACCATTCATTATCATGTAGTTATTAATTAAATTCAGTATCTAATGATTATTTGGAAAAAATATATTTCAGCCATAAAGAGAAACGTTTTAGTTTCTTCGAATCAAAATAAAAAATTAAACTACTGGAGAGACGACATGTTCTCTAATACCCTTATTTTTATAATTCCGATGGGAATTATCACTTTAATCCCTTCGTTATACTGGGCTTTAGATTCTGGATATTATCCCATGGTGGTTATAGATCTAACTTCGGTTTTAATTATTCTTTTTATTGCTTTCAAAAAAGGAATTAAAATCAAACACCGTAAACTATTATTTATAGGCAATCTATATGTCCTGAGTTTTTCTTTGATTTATTATGTTGGTCTTAATAGTACCCTTTACCTTCTGGCGTCTTGTTTCCTTTCCGTTTTTATCTATTCCTTTAAAAACAAATACACTCCAGCGCTTTTAAACTTTTATATTTCAGCGATTTATACTTCCCTGTATTACTTTGATTTGATTTCATTTAAGAATATTACTTTCAGTCCATATGAGCTTATCGCTATTTTCTCTAACTTAATTTTTCTCAGTTTTTTAATTTGCTCTTTGATTCCGAGACTATTTGAAAAATTAAATGAACGTTTTCAACAAAACTTAGTCCATACCAAAAAAATAGAAAAGCAAAATAATCTATTAAAAGAAATCACTTGGATTCAGTCGCATGTGGTTAGAACACCATTATCCCGATTAATGGCTCTTACTGAACTTTTAAAAGAGGAAAATATTTCTGAAGAGGAAAAAAAATTCTTCTTAGACAATATCATCATTTCCAGTGGAGAACTTGACTGTATTATTAGAGATATTGTACAAAAATCAGAAAATGTACACGCTGAAGAATAGTTCATCAACGAATATAAAAAAAGACTAATCGTTATGGATTAGTCTTCATTTTTTATTCCTGTTTGATCAAGTAAATTCCATCATCCTTAATCTCGATAAGCTTTTCACGATACAGAGCTCCAATCGCCTTTTTAAAGGTTTTCTTACTCATTTTTAGAACTGTCTTGATGTCTTCTGGATGAGAATTATCATTCAAACGCAAAAATCCACGACTTGCCCTTAGTTCGTCTAAAATCTTATCAGCATTGGGTTCGATACTTTCGTAACCTTGTTTTTGCAAAGAGACATCAATTTTATTGTCAGGGCGAATGTTTTTAATATAACCGCGCATACGATCTCCGGTACGAATTGCATCATCATAAACTTCATCTTTATACAACAAGCCTTTATGGCGCTCATTGATAATTACATTAATCCCAATTTCGGTAATATGAGAAACAATTAACTCTACTTCTTCCCCTTTTTCTACACTAAGTTCCTCGTTGTTTAGGAATTGGTTGGTTTTGCTTGAAGCTACCAAACGGTTGGTTTTTTCGTCCATATAAAGATAAACCAAGTAACGTTTGCCTTTTTCCATCGGACGCGCTTGTTCTTTGAATGGAACCAGAATATCTTTTTCCATTCCCCAATCCATAAAAGCACCGATTTGATTGACATAATTCACACGCAAAAGCGCAAATTCGTTCAATAAAATATAAGGCTCTAAAGTAGTCGCCACTGGACGTTCTTCGTGGTCTAAATAAACAAAAACAATAAGTTCTTCTCCAATTTCAAATTCGTTGGGAACATATTTATTGGGCAAAAGTATATCGTGTATTCCTTCGGGATCCGTTTCTGGAGTTCCTAAAAACAATCCAACTTTGGTATCACGCAGTATTGTTAGTGTATTGTATTTTCCTATTTCAATCATTTTATTCTTTTTTCTAAAGCGCAAAGGTACGAAGTTTGAAAATAGCAACACCAAAAATGATTTTACAAACAAATATTTATTGTATTGCTAAAACTCCTTTTGAAAAAACATCAATAAATGCCTAGACAAAAATGATAGCTTTGATTTGTGTTTTTTTGTTAAATTTGAAAAAAACATAACCAATAATGAAACTACATCCTATTATCTATCTATCCTTTATATTTTTCTTTTCTCCTATTATAACATCCGCTCAAACCATTCTTAAGGATCCGGAAATTGACAAAATGATCGCCGAAGTAAAAACTGAAAATCTCGAAACAACGGTACGTAAATTAGTAAGCTTTGGCACAAGACATACCTTAAGCGATACCAAAAGTAAAACTCGTGGCATTGGCGCAGCACAACGCTGGCTCAAATCAGAGTTTGATAAATATGCTTTAGAGTCTAATGGAAGGCTCACTGCTACGATTGACTATTTTACCGTAAAAGCGGATGGAAAGCGAATTACAGTTGACAGCCAACTGGGTAATGTAATGGCTACTTTAAAAGGAACAGATCCTACTGATGATCGTGTCCTAATTATAAGCGGGCATCTGGATTCGAGGGTTTCTGATGTTATGAATTCAAAATCAGATGCACCCGGAGCAAACGATGATGGTTCTGGTGTTGCTGCCATGATGGAATTAGCCAAAATAATGTCCAAAAGAGAGTTTCCTTTTACCCTAATTTTTGTTGCCGTTACGGGAGAAGAGCAAGGACTTTATGGAGCAAGACATTTAGCAGAACTAGCCAAGAAGTCTAAATGGAATGTAATTGCGATGATTAACAATGACATGATTGGCAACAGTTTATCAAGCGGAACTCTTTTGAGAGACAACACACAAGTTCGCGTTTTTAGCGAAACCATTCCTTATCTTGAAACCGAAGAAGAGGCAAAAATGCGTAAAGCAACCAATAGAGACAATGATAGCCCTTCAAGACTTCTGGCGCGATACATTAAAACAACTACAAATCAATATGTAAATCAACTGGATATTAATTTAGTGTATCGAAATGATCGTTTTTTGCGTGGCGGTGATCATACTCCTTTTAGCCAAAATGGTTTTCCGGCGATACGTTTTTGCGAAATGAATGAAAACCACGATCACCAACACCAAGATATAAGAACTGAAAATGGTATAAAATACGGAGATCTTCCTGACTTCATGGATTTTGAATACCTAAGAAAAATTAGCTGTTCAAATCTGGCAGTATTCAGTAATTTAGGCTGGTCGCCCAAAGCACCTACAAACGTGGGTATTGAAGTAAAAGAGTTGACTAATTTTTCAACTTTAACCTGGAAAGCTCCTGAAGGAAAAAAAGTTTATGGCTATCAAATCCTAATTAGAGAAACAGCATCTTCACATTGGGAAAAAACAATTTTCGTTAAAGATACAAAAGCCGAAATTCCTTATTCTAAAGACAATTTTTTCTTTGCCGTACAGTCTGTTGATGAATTAGGACATGCAAGCATTCCTGTTTTTCCTATTCCCATTCGCTAATATTAAAAAATATTCCACAAAAAAAGCGTTCTCCTAGGTGAACGCTTTTCATTTTTTATAGTTGCGGCATTAGTTATAAACACTCTCTTTCTTAAAGTGAACGGTTAATAAATAATAAATCACGGCTCTGTATTTATTTTTGTTGGAACGTCCGTATTTTTCCATTACGGCATCAATTCCCGCGTCTAAAGCAGCTCCATCAGAAAGTCCTAGTTTTTTAATTAAGAAATTATTTTTAACTGTATCCAATTCTGATTGCTGACTCCCGGCAACAGTAGCGGCATCGGCATTATAGATTGAAGGACCACAACCAATAGTTACTTTTGTCAATAAATCCATGTCAGGCGAAACACCACATTTGTCTTTCAAATCAGCCGCATACTTTTCAATTAATTCTTCTCTTGCACTCATAAATAAAGTTTTAAATATTGATTAATAATTCTCTAATATTCTCAAATTTAAACATTTATTCAAAAAAAGACTCCTATTTAATGTAAAATAAACATTAAAATTCAGCTAAGTCCCATATCTAACATCATGTTAGTTCTTTAAAATATTGTAAAAGAATAGCATCATTCTCCAATGTTGGCGTAAAAATTTCCAAAATAGCAGGCTTCTCATTCTGAGAATATAAAGCAATTAAACCATTTTCTAAACTCGCTTCATCATTTGCCGTATTATATTCAAACCCGTGCATTTTGGCTAAATGTTCGGCTGTCAAACTGTGGGAGGTTTCAAAAAAAGTATTAAAAACAGGCGTTTCTTTATGTCCGGGTAAAATCCTAAAAATACCGCCGCCTCCATTATTGATTAAAATAATCTTGAAATTAGATGGAACGTATTGATTCCAAAGTGCATTATTGTCGTAAAAAAAACTAATATCACCCGTAATAAAAACAGTCTGTTTTTTATTGGCTACAGCCGCACCAATGGCAGTCGAAGTACTTCCATCGATACCGCTGGTTCCTCTGTTAGAATACACTTCTACCGACGGATCGATATCAATTAATTGCGCATAACGAATCGCTGAACTGTTGCTGATTTGCAAAAGGCTGTTTTGAGGCAAACTTTTAATCACTTTATCGAAAACTACGAAATCAGAAAAAGTAATTTTAGACAGATAATTTTCGCGTTTTATTTTACGCAAAAGGTTTATCTCATTCATTTTATCAAAATAATCGCTTGCAGCAGCTTTTGTAAGCGGCAAAAATAATTCAAAAAAATCATTTGGATTCATTTCAAAATGCTTCGTCAAAGCATCAAAAGTATCATACGCTCTTAAAGAATCAATGTGCCAATGATGTTTGGGTTTGTACTTTCGCAGAAAAGCTTTGATGCGTTTTGAAACAATCATTCCTCCAAAAGTCACCAAAACATCAGGATGAAAATTCTCAAACTCATCATCGGTAAAAGGCGTAATTATCGTATCAATATTAGCTATAAAGGAAGGATGGTATAAATTAGATGTGGTTTCAGTCATCACCACAACCGATTCCTCTTTTGCCAATGCTTGGATTACGTTATCACTTATCGCATTAGGTTGATTGACTCCAACAAGAATCATTTTTTTGGGTGCTTTATTCCAAATAGCTGCAAATTCAGCTAATTCTTCGATTGTAATTGTCTGAGGTTCATTTGCCGAAGCGGTACTATTCACCTTGACAGAAAGTTCCGAAACCGTTTCATACAAAGGCTCTTCAAAGGGCGCGTTAATGTGTACCGGTCCTTTTTTTAGAATTGCCGTATTGATGGCTTCGTTTATCTTGAAATCATTCTCAGTAGAAACCAATTCGTTCAAATTAGCATTGTATAAAGAATGATTGGCAAAAACATTTTCCTGACGAATCGTTTGCCCGTCACCAATATCGATTTTATTTTGAGGTCTGTCCGCTGAAATCACAATCAACGGAATCTGGCTGTAAAACGCTTCTGCCAATGCAGGATAATAATTCAATAAGGCAGAACCCGAAGTACAAACCAATGCTACCGGTTTCTTAGTTTGCTGGGCGATTCCGAGTCCAAAAAAAGCAGCAGCGCGCTCATCGGCAATACTATAACATTGAAAATCCGGATTACTTGCAAAACCTATTGTTAAAGGTGCGTTTCTGGAGCCCGGCGAGATTATAATGGTTCTTATTCCTTTGGCTAGACAAATTTGAATGATGCTTTGGGCTAAAGGTATTTTGGGGTAAATCATTGTATTTATTTTAGGGTTGCCCGCGGGCGAGAATCAAAGTATCAAAGATACAAAGTTGCAAAGGTTTTTCTATAAACTTAAATAGTTTTCTTAATTTTGAAGTAAATTAAATTTAACATGGAAATCAAGATCAGACCAGCCGTTTTTTCAGACTTAGACACTATATTGGAAATCGTAAATCACCAGATACTCAACAGTACTTCGATTTATGATTATGAACCACGGGATTTTGAAACCCAGAAACTGTGGTTTGAAAAAAAACAAGAACTCAATTTCCCCGTAATTGTGGCCGAATATGAAAACGCTCCTATTGGATATGCTACTTATGGTACTTTCAGGGAAAAAGAAGCCTATCGATTCACGGTGGAACATTCTGTTTACGTGGCTGAAGAATTTATGGGAAAAGGAGCTGGGAAATTTCTGTTGGCTGAGCTCATTCAGCTAGCCAAAAACCAAGGTTTTCACAACATGATTGGTGTTATCGATTCAGAAAATCAAGGCAGTATTGATTTTCACAAAAAGTACGGTTTTCAAGTTTCGGGAATTATCAAGGAATCAGGTTATAAATTTGACCGCTGGCTTGATTCTGTTTTTATGCAACTTTTACTTTAATTTTTCTTTTCAGTTATAAAAAAAAGCTATTCCTCAATTCAGGAATAGCTTTTTATTTTGCTTGTGTTTTCTTAAAACTAGGCTTTGATCCAATCGATTACTGAAGCATCTGTAGGCAATGTTCTTGGAGCAATGACTTGTTCTAATTGTCCTTTTTCATTGATCAAGTATTTTTGAAAGTTCCATTCTACTTCTGAATCTTTCAATCCATTTTTAGCTTTCTGTGTCAAGAACTGATATAAAGGACACATATCATCTCCTTTTACCGATACTTTATCCATCATTGGAAAAGAAACTCCATAATTTTCTTGGCAAAAAGTAGCGATTTCTTCATTAGTTCCGGGCTCTTGTGAGGCAAAATTATTTGCTGGAAAACCTATAATGACAAAGCCTTTGTCTTTGTATTCTTTATAAATAGCTTCTAAACTTTTATATTGAGGTGTCAACCCACACTTTGAAGCCGTATTGACAATCATTATTTTTTTGCCTTTGAGAGTCGAAAAATCAAAGACATTACCATATAAATCCTCTACTTTAAATTGATAAATCGTTTGTTTTTCCATAGCGGTTTCATTTTTACTTTTGACTGTTTTTTTGTTTTGTGCCTGACTTTGACCACCAAAAAGGAATAGGGCTAAACAAGCAAATACTACTATTTTTTTCATCTTTATATTTTTTTATAAAATTAGATAAAATGACAGGATCCAAAGTCGATTAACTCTATTATTTTGCTTCAACGGATGTTAAATAAATTACAACATTTAAAATATTGGAAATTCAAATTATTTGGATCTAGAAAACCTTATTCATTATTTACTGTAATAAAACTTTTTAAAGTTTGCGTACTTGTTCCTCTTGAATCAGTAACAGTTAGTTTAACATTATAATTCCCCTTTCGCGCTTTTCCATATGACACAATTGGTCTTTCTGCCTTTGATTTTGCAGGAATTCCTCCGGCAAATTCCCATAAAAAAGTGGCATTTTTATCAGCGACGGAATAATCAGCAAATTGTACCATTGGATCATCTTTAGAAACCCGTTTTTTATCTGCTGAAATATTTGCTTTGGGTGCAGTCAATTCAACCAAATCATTTTCCCATAACCCTCTTGATGTTCCAACGCGTAATTTTCCCTTAGCATAGTTAATAAACATAAAACTTGTGTTTGAAGCAGGCATACCCGAACCAAAAGGTACCCATTTTGACATTCCAGCCTTTCTGTAATAAATACCAAATCTTGTTCCTAAGTATAAAACATCATCGCTTCCACGTTGATAAATCATAGAATAAATAGCATATTGAGGGAGTCCTTCAGAATAATCATTCCATGTTAACCCTCCATCTTTTGACTGAATCACTTTAACAACTTCTTGATTTGCCTTAACTGATACCCATAAATGATTTGGATTTTTATCACTAACAGCTAAACGCCATAAGGCAAACCCCTTCAATAAAGATGCCGGTGGATTGACATCAGTCCATGTTCTTCCTTCATCTTTAGATTTAATTATTCGATTAGGCTCAACTACTGCATAAACGTAATTAGGATTAGCAAAACTTACTTTTACCGCAACTGCATTTGCTTTCTCAGTAATAAACTCTTTCATTACTTCCCAGGAAGTTGCATTATTAGTAGTTTTAGATAACTGATAGGTCTTATTTCTATCTCCGTAATCACTGCCATAAATGGTATAATATTGGTTCGGGTGGTACTCTAAATTATCTAAGGTAATATATCCTAATTGTATACCCAGTTCTTGAAAATGATGACTTTTTTTATCTGATAGGGAGCGTTTTACTCTTTCATGTCCCCAAGGATGATTGTACATATATTGATCATCAATAGGATTAATATTAGTTGCCATTGCATCAGCTCCATTAACTCCTATCCATCCTCCATAAACTTTATCATCTCTAAAGCATATTTGATTATGATTGAGGCCTACAGCCATAATATCATTTTTAAAGGATTGACTGTAGCCCCATAATTCCATAATCCCTAATCCATCTGTTTTATCTTTAACAACAGTATACCCCCCATCACCGGAATAATAGGCTCCTCCATCATTAGCATTCCAAATATGATTCCCTATTACCGAAAGACCGTGATGATCTCCATGAACTCCGGTGTGCGCATCATTAGAAGCATATCTATCATACTCTTTACCTGTCTTAATTTTTCCCGATCGGTCAAAAGTCCAAGTAGCTCCTCCATCAATACTTATTTTTATTTTATTGGCTGCACAAGCTATAAAGTTTTCATCTGTCTCTGAAACGGTAAAAGCAAAATTCCAAGTTAATTGCGCAAGATGACATGTTTCGCTCAGGAAATCTGTAGCCTCCATAGCATTGAACAATGGTTCTTCATTTTTAGGATTGCTTTTTTTGACAAATCCACGTCCTGCATCAACAGATTTAAAAAATGAAATTTTATCATTTGTGCCACCTCCATTGAATCCAATAGCAATATAAACGACATTATTATTTGCAGCTGTTGTTGCTAATCTCGCTCGATGTGCTTTCGTTTTATAATCAGCAGGATAACCATTATTTCCCGTACTAAAGGTAACTCCACTATTAGTCGATTTTTTAAAATTAATCCAATCTGTGGTTGAAGATTCTTCTAAAATATAAATCACATTCGAATCGTCCGGTTTAACACGCATATCCCAGATACGCTTATTCGTTTGGTAATTTTCAGTCCAAGATTTTCCACCGTCAGTTGATTTAAATATTTTATACTTTCCTTTTTCTTCAGTTGTAGCATAAACAATATCACTACTTACTCTTGGTAAGTCTAGCCACAAAAGAGAACCAAATGTGTCAGGAAAGTTTTTTTTCAGTGCCGTATAAGTCCAATTTTTCCCTCCGTCAATTGACTTAACAACTCCCATATTAGTACTAGCATAAACTACCTTCGAATCTTTTCTGCTATAAATAATTTCGTTTACCCATTCCACTTCAGGTATCCCACCCGAGACAAAAGACCAATTTTCTCCTCTATCTGTTGTATGCCAAATCCCTGCTGTAGCTGCTCCCGCCAATACATTACTAGTATTACTTGGATCAATCCTGATCGATCTTAAAACTCCTGTTCCTCCATTGCTCTGTGTGGTGTTCCATTTTAAAAATAGTTGATTCCAAGCGTTACCCACAAAAGAATCATTAGAAGTTAGTTCTTTAGCACTACTTTTTGAAGTTGAAGGGTCAATGTAATTCCCTTTAGCATCTATATTAGGAAAATATTGATGAGCAAACCTTCTATATTGTTTAACTTCTTGAGTAACAAAATAAGGATTATTTTTAAAATAATAATTGAACTCATCCCTTACTTCGTAAAAATTAGGAGTTGTACTTTTCATTCCTAAATACCAACTCGAACTTTTATATTTCTTTGACCAGAATTCTTTTGCTACTTTTTCTTTGGAAAGATCATCTGTAAAGGAGGTCTCATAACTTATAAAAGAGAAAAGAAAACCAGAAAAAATGAGGATTAAAACAATTAATTTTTTTTTGAATACCTTATTCATAACATACATACTTTTTTACCTTAAAATTATTTTTCGCATAATTTCAATTTATTAAACAATAAAACAGCACCTATTTTCAGTCTATTACTATCTACTTTTATAAAATAAATACCACAAAAAACACTGTTCATTGAGCCAAAAATACATTAATTAAAAACGTACAAAATAAAAAGCCTACCAGAAATAGAATAATAAACACTATTTCAAGTAGGATTTTTTATAACAGAATTACAATTAAATAAAAAGAAAATCTAATTAAAACCTATACCCTATTTTGGCTTTCATAAAGAAAGGAGTTCCCGGCGTAAAATGAATTTCTTCGACACTACTGGTCTCCTCTTTCAATCTGGATTCGGTAGCAAACTGGGTTTCGTTCCATTCAGTATTGAACAGATTCTCTATTGAAAATCCAAAAGTCACATTTTTATAATCATAATTTATGTTCATATCTGAAATAAAATAACCTTTGGCAATGATTGAATTGTCCTCATTTGCCGGACGATTTTTTAAATACCGATAACGCAAACCTCCTGAAAATCCATTCCATTTTTGAAAACTCAATCCGCCACTGGTAGTGAAATCAGGAGAAAGCGGAATATAATCCTGTCCTTTTAGTTCTTCAGTACTTCTGGCATAGGTATAATTAGCATCGGCATCAAGATACAAGCAATCGTTCAACTGGTAACGCAAACCTAAATCGGCGCCCATGCGATTCGATTTTCCACTAGGTTCAATAATTCCGGCATCACCCACATAGACAAATTCCTGTTGCAGGTACAGATACCACAAGGCCGAATTCACGAATAACCTAGGAAATGGTTTCCAAATTGTACCTACATCCATACCAATAGCCGTTGGTAAAATCTGTTTTCCATCATTTTGAACTACCACACGAGTATCATTGGAATGAAACCCTATTCCTGATTTTACAAAAAATTGTAAATTGTTATTTTGCGAATAAATAAAATTCAACTTAGGCGAAACTTTCACTTCGGTTTCAGACTGATTATTATACACAGGAGCCAGTTTGTCCTGATAATTAAATTTGAAATAATCCAAACGTACAGCAGGGTTTATGGTTAATTTTCCCAATTTAATTTCTGAATTCAAATAGCTAAATCCGTTTGTTTGGTCAATATCACCTAATTTAATATTTTCCAAAGTAGTCGTTCTGTTTAAGGTATGAGAAAGCTCTGAATCTATAGTAGCATCAGCTCTAAAACCCATACCCAACTGAAATGAAATATCCCAATCGCTATTTTTTATCTGCTTATTGAGCTCAACATTCATCCCATAAATAGAACGGTCTTCTTTTTGTTTGATTTGGTCCCCATTGACAGGATCTTCCAGAAAAAAAGTAAAATTAGAATACAACTCAAAATCATATTTGGAATAAAAAGCATTGGCTTTCAAGAAAGTATTTTCATCAATGGGCTTACTCAAAGTTGCATTCACATTGGTTCTAGCGGTAATTCCGCCCTCGGTATCATCAACAGCACCAAATCTGGAAATAGTACCATTATCTACTAATCGCTGTGGTATTTGTCCGGATGCATCCCATTTGCTGTAAAAACGCGAAGCCATTATAGAAAACTTACTGTTGTAATTAAGTATCGCCGAATATTTCCCCAGCAAATTGACTCTGCTGAAATTTTGAGGAGAATCAAAAGGGCCATCGGTTAGAATGTATTCCGTGGCAATGTAGGCACTTTGCTTTTTTTGCCTACCCAAAAGATTAAATAAACCTACTGTTCTAAGCGTATTAAACTGACCCGTTTCAAAACTGATGCTGCTGTTTTCTAATTTTTCTTTAGTTTGGAAAGTGACGTATCCTGCCGTTGCAAAATCCCCTTTACTGGCATAATACGTCCCTTTTCCAAAATCTATCTTTTCTACCGTTTCCGGAATTACAAAATGCAAATCGGCATAGCCCTGACCGTGTGCATGAGACACCATATTTACTGGTATTCCATCAACCGAAATGGCAATATCAGTACCATGATCAATATCAAAACCTCTTAGAAAAAGTTGTTCCGCTTTACCTCCACCAGCATGTTGCCCGATAAATAATCCCGGCACTTTCCTCAAAATTTCCTGAGAGGAATTGACAGGAGTAGTTTGTAAATCTATCTTAGAAATAACATTCAGTGCCGAAACTTTCTGCTGAATAACAATTTCGTTTAATCTAAAAATATCCTCTTCCAAGACAATTCTATTTTCAGTGCCTACAATAGTGAAATTCTTTTTTTTGTATCCAAAAGCCGTTACTTTTAAACTATTTCCTATCATCGATTTATCAATACTAAATAGCCCAAATTCATTAGTATGCGCATGACTTTCTGAATTTACATTAACGATATATGCATTCTCAATTGTGTTTCCGGCTTCGTCCAGAACAATTCCTTTTTGTATTTGACCGTGGGATAGTAATCCTAGAACAGACAGTAGTATTGTAAAAAAATATTTCATATTGGGGATTTATTGGATATTATAATTGTCTTACTTTTTCTTCCATGTTGGGACCTAATTCATAAATGCTAGATAGCAACTCTTCCTTTATCGGCACCACTTTATTCATTTTATTATTTGACTTGTAAATCATCGCTAAATGGTACTGCACTTTGGGTTCGAATGTTTTTCCCTCCACATACTTTTGGGCGATTTCCAATGCCTTTTTGCTTTGTCCCGTCTTCAAATACGACCAAGCCAATAAATCATAAGAATCTGGTGTAGGTCTATGATTGACTTCAATTTTGGCTATCGCCAAGGCTTTGGATGCCGTTTCCTTTGCATCGGCATAAATCAGAGTATTATATTTATTGTACATTGCTCCATAATCGTTATTCTCCTGCATGTAAAAATAAGCGTTTCTTTCATGTAACACCTCCTCTTTATTTCCTTCAAATTGAGCCATTTGAGATTTCAGCAAGCAAAAATCAGGCGTATTATGAGTCAATTCAATAGCTTCTACAATTCTTTTTGCCTCTTTTGTATTTCTTTCATAAGAAAAAACAATCCAAGCAATTCCTTTTAAAGCATAGGAATAATTGGGATCTATTGTTAATGTTTTTAAATAACAATCATAGGATTCTTGAATTCTTCCGGCGTGACCATAGAAATCACCCAGATTCGAATAAGACCATACTTTTAGTGTTGTATTATCTTCTTTTTCGGCAATATCTTTTGCCTTTTCCATGAAACTAATTGCGGTTTCCAAATCGCCTTTGTGGTCATTCCATTTTGCCAATCGAATCAAATAATCAAAATCATTCATGTCCTTAACCGCATTTAAATTCTTTTCGGCTTCGGTATAATTGCCTAATTCCATTTGGACATCAAACAATAACTTTTGAGTTTCTTTTCGAGCTTCACCAATTGCTAAGGCTTTATTAGCCAAAACTAAAGCTTCCTTGAATCGATGCTGTGTAATATAATTTCGAGCCAAAGAACGAATAGCCGCCACTTTAGAATACTTATAGGATTTGTTAACCTCTGTCAATAGTTCTTCTGCTTTGTATAAATGGTTCACCTCTCCAGTGTATTCAAAAAGAGTCGCATATTTTGAAGCTATTATACTTAAATAACTCATTTGATTGGGAGCAGCATCAAATTTTTTTTGCCAAAAATCAATTTCAGCATGGGCAAAATCCAATGCTTTATTTTCTTTCACCTTTAAGTAATTATTGTAGTCGGCAACTTTTGTAACTGGGGTGTTTTTATTATCGCAAGCGAATATAAAAAGGATTGTGAAAACCAAAACGGGGATTAATTTATACGGTTTCATAATATGTCGTTTATTAGTTGTTTATTAAAAAAACAGAGTGCTATTAATATAAAAGAACTCTGTTTTTTTTCAATTATGTCTTACCAGGCTGCCGCCAAATAAGGAAATGAGGCCAAAAATGGTTTGTCATTGGCATCTACATGATCTGAAGTAAGACCAGGATTAGAAGTTCCCATTGGTCCTCCAAAAATCAATAGTAATTCGACATCAATCACATCATCAGCCAAAGCTCTGCCCGTTAAAACATTAGTTCCGTCAAAAAAAGTAGTTTTTCCTGAAGTTTTCACGTTCAATACATCGGTAGCCAAAACACCTGTAAAAGCAGCCGCATCCAATCCTAGTGCGTTAGTGGTATAAGCCGGATTTAAAGCCAAAAGACGGGATTGAAAAGTAGATTGATATTTAGCGCCCATCATAGATGGAATAGTTGCATTAAACTCATCTTTAGGTTGTCCCGATGCAATAAATACTGTATTGATTGCCGGTCTTGCCATTTGATCTTGTTGCACAAAAGTTCCTGAGAAATCAGCGCTTACCATCATATTATTACTGTTATCGTCGTCGTTACAGCTTACTGAAACCACTGCACCCATTAGTGCTATTGCTATAATTTTGAATTTATTTGTCTTCATAATTTTTGATTTTAATAAATGATCTTTATTGTTTTTTCTTAGTTTCTGCCCACACATTTAAAGAAGTTGCTGTACCCAACATTGCTTTTGGAACTTCAACAACTACTGAAAGTACATTTGTTCCAGCAAAAGTATCTGTTCCCGGATTGCTGAATCCTGAAGCGGTTCCGCCTAGTATGGCCTGAAACTGACCTAAGTCAAAAAAGAAAGGATCATCTCTAGGACCTGCAAAAAACTTCATTCCACCACTTTCAGCAATCACAGCAGCCGATCCATAAGTAGAAATCGCTACGTTTCCTGAAGCAGCACTCGTTTTTATGGTGCTAGAGGTTCCAGTGGTAGCTGGAGCATAAGGACCAAAGAAATACATCTTATTTCCTTTTCTTATGGCTTGGATAACCAAATCTTCAACATTATCACCTGTATTATCGATGTTAATTTCAATCATCACATTTTCACTGAACATGGCCGCAGCAGTTGCATTGGGACTTAATAATCCTTGTGTATTAACCGCAAAGACTAAATTATTGGTATTTTCTCCCTGAAAAGTGTACATATCGGTAATATCAGCGGCATTTCCTGTTAGCGATGGCGCATCAATATGATCCGCTGCTACTAAAACTAAGCCTGTAATCGCCACTAGCGCCAGACCTAATATCATTTTTGGTTTTTTCATTTTGTTATAATTTAAAAGGTTATAAAAGCATTTACGCAATAAGTTTCCTTTTGGTTTTAAAAAAATTAAAAAAAGTTAATCAATCTAACAAATAGCTGTAAAACAACACTTTAAAAACTTTAAATAAATAAAATTGAACTCAATCAGAACCGATTATAAAGCAGTTACCAATTTTAATTATCCAATTATAAATAAGTTTGTATAAGTTTGTAAGAGTAAAACATAAAGTATATGACTCAGGAAGAACTTTTAGTATTGGTATATAAGAAAGACGATAAGGCATTTACACATCTGTACGATATGTATTCCAAAAGTTTATTTTCAGTTATTCATGTTCTGGTAAGAAATAGAGAAGAAGCAGAAGATGTACTTCAGGATGTTTTTGTGAAAATCTGGAAAAACATTGATTCCTATCAGGAAAGCAAAGGCCGATTCTATACTTGGATCGTAAACATAGCGCGAAATACTTCTATAGATATGCTACGTTCTAAAAATTTTAACAACAGCCAAAAAAACCTTTCTTCTGATAATTTCGTACATCTATTAGACGATAGCAGTAAACTAATCAATAAAGTGGATACAATTGGCATGCAGGAATTTGTAAAAAGACTCAAACCAAAATGCATTCAAATAATTGATTTGTTATTTTTTAAAGGTTACACCCAGCAGGAAGCTTCCGAAGAATTGGCTATTCCTTTGGGTACTGTAAAAACACACAATAGAAATTGTATCAATGATTTAAGAAACTATTTGAAAGTATAATGGAAAATAAAGAATATATAGAATCCGGAATTTTAGAACTTTACGTTTACGGTTTACTTAGTGAAACCGAAAATGAAGAGATTAGCGCTCTGGCAAAAAAAGATCCTGAAATCAATGCTGAGATTATTGCTATCGAAAAGGCAATTGTGGCATTATCTTCCAGTTTTTCGCCTTTTCAATCAGTTGCTAATTACGAAAAAATAAAAGCCAAACTCGACTTACAACAAACAGCCGTAGTTACAATGGAAGCTTCACGAAATTGGTCACAATATATCGGATGGGCTGCTGCCATTCTATTATTGGTTGGCATTGGCTTTCAATACAACCAATTGGAACAAACCAATAACCAAGTGGTAAATATTCAAATGGAAAAGGTAAAAATGAAGCAGGAACGCAAATTGTTAGAGTTAAAAAACAAACAAACTGAAACCAACTTAGCCGTAATAAGAGATGCCAAAAATACGGTTGTTGCTCTTGGAGGACAAGCTGTAGCACCTGAGTCATCTGCTAAAGTATATTGGAACAAAGAAACCGAAGTGGTTTATGTTGACGCATCCGGCCTGCCAGAACCTCCTAAAGGAATGGTTTACCAGGTTTGGGCCTTGAAATTGAATCCTTTGACCCCTACAAGTATTGGTTTATTGGAAAAATTTGATGAAAACAACCAACGCATTTTTGCTGTGAATAATACCGGAGACGCCGAAGCTTTTGGAATTACGTTAGAACCAGCCGGCGGAAGTTTGACCCCTACAATGGAACAATTGTACACCTTAGGAAAGGTTTAAAGAACAGAATATGTATCCTAAAAGACTCTCATTTGAGAGTCTTTTTTTTGTTTTAAACCACTTTTCTTAAAGACTAACAAAACATAAACTCACTAAGAAAGCCATAAGAGCCCAAAAGTATACTATATTTGCACAATTATATCTTTCATGAGCTACACCCTACTTTCTTCACCCCTTCAAGGTTTTACTGATTTTCGTTTTAGAAATGCTGTAAACAAGTATTTTGGAGGTATCGATACTTATTATGCGCCCTATATCCGTTTGAACGGAAAATTAGTCATCAAATCCTCTTATCAGCGGGATTTACTTCCTGAAAATAATGCCAATCTGGAAGTTATTCCACAAGTGATAACAAATGATGCCGATGAATTTTTATTTGTGGCAAAATATGTTCAGGAGCTGGGATACAAAGAATTGAATTGGAATCTAGGTTGCCCTTATCCAATGGTAACCAAATCAGGAATGGGCTCAGGGCTTATTTGCAATACCCAAAAAATCAATACAATTCTTGACAAAGTACATTCTGAATCGGATATTATTGTGTCGATGAAAATGCGTTTGGGCTATGAAAATACCGAAGAAATTCTTCAGGTTTTGCCCATTCTGGAAAACTATCCTATCAAAAATGTAGCTATTCACGCTCGCATTGGAAAACAATTGTACAATGGTGGCGTAAATCTAGACGCATTTCAACAATGTGTTGATGCCACGAAGCTTAAATTGTATTACAATGGCGATATTACCTCGGTAGCTAAATTCCATGAAATGCAAGAACGTTTCCCTTCCATAGATCACTGGATGATCGGTCGCGGCTTAATTGCTGATCCTTTTTTGCCTAGCATGATCAAAAACAACAGCAAGGAATACCCATCAAACAAAATGGAATTGTTCAGCGATTTTCATGATACTTTGTATGCTGGATATAGCGAATCTTTATCGGGTGCCACCCACATTTTATTGAAAATGCATCATTTATGGGAATACTTCTCAGTGATCTTTTCGAACCCACACAAAGTCCATAAAAAAATAAAAAAAGCCAAAAGCATCCGTAATTACGAACAAGCTGTAAGAGAAATTATAAAAGAAGGATAGTTTTTTTACCACAAATTGCGCAAATTTTCACAGATTATTTTGTGCTAATTTGTGTAAATCTAGCATGCAAAAAAAGGTTCAACTGCGAAGTTGAACCTTTTTTTTTTAAGACTTATAAATTATTTATTTATAATACTTTCTGTACTTTGGATAAGTAATCGCTCCAATAAAAGTGATTGTTCCCAATGAATACCAAATCCAGTTTAGCGAATGTGCTTCTCCACTGGCATAAGAATGTAGTCCTACTAAGTGAAAGTTCACCCCATAATAGGTAAACAGGATAGAAACAAAAGCATACATACTCATCAGGTTAAATATCCATTTTCCTCTTAAAGAAGGAACAAATCGAGCGTGAATCACAAAAGCGTAAATCATAATACTAATTAGTGCCCAAGTTTCCTTTGGGTCCCATCCCCAGTAACGTCCCCAGCTTTCATTAGCCCATTGTCCTCCAAGGAAGTTTCCTATAGTCAACATAATCAACCCAATGGTCAAAGCCATTTCATTGATATAGGTAATTTCCTTAATATTCAACTCCATTCTGGCCTTATTTTTTTCATTGGTGAAAAAGATTAGCAATAAGGAAACAAATCCTAAAATCATTCCTAATGCTAGCGGTCCATAACTACCTACGATTACCGCAACGTGTATCATCAACCAATACGAATTAAGAACTGGCTGCAAATTAGCAATTTCTGGATCAATCCAGTTTTGGTACGCAGCCCAAAGAATCATTGCTGTTACAAAGGCTGATGAAGCTACTGTCAGTTTAGACTTGATATCGAAAGCCAAACCAAAAAACATAGTTGCCCAAGCAATATAGATAATAGATTCATAAGCATTACTCCAAGGAGCATGTCCTGATATATACCATCTGGCAATCAATCCCAAAGTGTGTAAAGCAAATAATAATCCTATAATTACATGCATCGTATTGACCGCAACAGTCAAAAATTTACGCTCCTTAAATATCGCTAAAATTGTAAATACAAACATTAATAAGGCAGCAAGAACATACCAGTACACTAATTTTTGAAAAACATCATATTTGTTATACAATATTTCAGTAGTCACTTTATCTTCACTTGGCAAAACCTTACTGCCAAATTTTCTTTGGAAACCGTGAATACTTTCTAATAAATCATCTGGATTTTTATAATCATTTGAAATAGAAGCATTATTCAAAGAACCAAAATACAAGGGTAAAACACTTTTTGTATAAGTAGAATCCATTCCTTTTAAACCGGAATTCCCCACTTCTAAGTAAGAAATCCATTTATCATTTTCATGATTAGGAATCGGGAAAATTTTTAAAATTCTGCCGCTCAAGGCTGATTCCATTAGGTTTACCTTCTTATCTGTTTCTATAAAATCTTTCTCAAATTGATTTGGATTTGCCGCTTTATAGGCAGCATCTAAATAAGGAGATAGTTTATAATTTCCCTTTTCGTCAAAGAAAGCTACAAAAGGAGCCGTTTTGGCTTTTACATCAACTCCTATTAATTTACGAATACTATCATTACCGCTTCTCAAATAAATCAACGGAACTTCAATCCATAATTGAGCATATTGAGACATCGATAAAAATACCTGATCCGGATTCATCCCTTTATAATCATTAGAATGGCTTACCTTTCTCAACAATTCAGACGAAAAAGTATTGATGGGTTTCATTCTTCCACCGGCATCTTGAATAATTAATCTACCAAATTTAGCGGCATGCTCTTCCTTAACCTTAAATTTGTTAAGCAAGGAGTCCAATTGTTTTTCGGTAGGTTTATTTCTGGCATGCATCCCGTTTTCGGTATGGTCCGGATGATTTCCATGTTCATCATGTTGATGATCGTGGTTTTGCGCCATTGCACCAAAACTCAAAAACAAAACCAAAATCGTAATCAGTTTTGATTTTTTCTTTTTTACCACTTCCAATTTACGTTTCAAATCAGCAAAACGAGAATACTTCGTAAACATAATTGCCATCATGGCAAAATACAACAAGAAGTATCCTAAATAGGTAATCTGCGTTCCCAAAAAATCGTGATTTACAGATAAAACGGTTCCTTTTTCGTCCGGATCAAATGAAGACTGAAAGAAACGATATCCTTTATGATCTAAAACATTATTCATATAAATTCTGGCATCAAATGGTTTTATAGAATCCTCAACAGTAACTTTACTTTCAAAAGAGGAATAACTTTTTTCTGTACCAGGATATTTTTGAGCAATAAAATCATTCAGTTTTAATTTAAAAGGCAAGACATAAGCTTTGCTTCCAAAGAAAAAAGTATAATCCATTTTTCCTATTTTCACGGTTTGAAAATCACCCGTTTTTCCTTTGGATCCCAATACCGTAACTTCTTTTTCCTCACCTTCGGCTGTCAATTTAAGCGTCAGCGCATCCTCATGAGTTTTGGCTTTAAAATCATTATCTGATTCATAAGCTATGATTCCCTTTACCGCAGGATCTGGAAATACAAATCGCATTTCGCCAATAGTATAAAGCGATCGCATCATCAAGGGTTGCACATTGTCTTTAGTGACTGCTCCTTCGAGTTTGTCAGCCATACGCATAAAATTCCCTTCAAACGGTGTTTGAATTGTATACGCTTCTCCGTTAGTGTTGATATTGATAGCACCGTCCGTTGGTTTATTCAACGCAAATAAAACGTTATGAATATTTTGAACCTCTCCTTCTTTGAGGAAATGCTCGTGACGACCTCCGTCTCCAGCTTCCACAATTTTCAAAAATAAACTTCCTTTAGGATCTGCTTTAACATATTCTTTGGCTCCCATGATAAAGTTTTGGTATTCCACTTTAAAAGGAGTATCTGCAAATTGACCCGAAACCGTAAAATCATTATTAGTCACTGGAGAAAGCAATAAAGGTTTTTCAAAAATCCTGCGTTTCATCTCTCCTTTATACTCTCCATCGACAAAAATGGTCAGGAATGTTTTATCAGAATAAAATTGATTTTCGCTTGCTCCTTCACGAATTGGCATCATCCCTTCATAGCTGATATAGCGTGTTATAAAGGCACCTAAAAGAATTAAAATAAAGGCCAAGTGAAGCATTAAAGTAGCCCATTTTTCTTTTTTAAGCAATTGGTATCTTTTTATATTTCCAATGAAATTGATCATAAAAAAGACCATTATCGCTTCAAACCACCAGGCGTTATACACTAAAATGCGAGCCGTATCTGTATTGTATTTGCTTTCGATAAAAGTTCCTACACCCATTGCAATTGCAAAAGTCACAAAAAGAAGTGCCATTAATCGTGTAGAAAACAAAAACGAGTATAATTTTTTATTCATTTGTAAGGAATTACGTTTTATAAAAGTGGGACAAAAGTACTTAAAATTGTTGACTTCTATATTCGTATAATTGTTAATTAAATCCAAAATTAAGCACTTTAACAGGGCAACTAATCGCTGATTCCCAATACTAATTTATTTCAGCTATCCCTGAGTTGGTAGTAATCCTTCACTTTTTTTTGCTAATTTTGCCGAATGATTAAAGTGATTATTATAGGTTCGGGAAATGTAGCGCAACATTTGATTGCTGCATTTCAAAAATCCCAAAATGAAGGGAATGAAATTGAGCTGATTCAGGTTTTTTCAAGAAAAAAGGAAGCACTTGTCCATCTGCTCGATTCAGATCGAATCACTTCTGATTACGATCAATTATTGGAAGCTGATTTGTATATCATCTCAGTTTCAGATGACGCTATTTCAACAGTTTCTGGCCAATTGCCTTTCAAAAATCGTTTGGTGGTTCACACTTCGGGAAGTGTTGCCTTAGATGTTTTGGACAATAACAATCGAAAAGGGGTTTTTTATCCGCTTCAAACATTTACAAAAAACAAGGCGGTCGATTTTAAAAACATTCCCATTTGTTTAGAAAGTGAAAATGCTACAGATTTTCAATTATTGAAAAAAGTAGCTCAAACTATCTCTGACAGCGTTTTTGCTATCAATTCTCATCAACGAAAAGCCTTACATGTGGCAGCGGTATTCGTCAATAATTTCACGAATCATTTGTACCAAATAGGGAACGAAATTTGCCAAGAAAACCAAGTGTCTTTTGACATTCTAAAACCATTGATTCAGGAAACCGCTCAAAAAATAATGACCCTTTCGCCCGAAAACGCGCAAACGGGACCTGCAATACGCAATGACAAAAAAACAATTGAAGCACACGAATTGTTTTTAACCGATAAAAATCAAGCAACTATTTATAAAATACTAACACAATCTATACAAAATAATGGCAAAAAGTTATAAAGAAATAATGAACGACATCACCACTTTTATTTTTGATGTTGATGGTGTACTTACTGACAGCTCCGTTTTTGTAACCACCGAAGGAGAAATCCTTAGAACAATGAACATTCGTGACGGTTACGCGATGAAAGCGGCTGTTGAAAGTGGTTATAACGTATGCATTATTTCGGGAGGAAGCAATGAAGGCGTGCGCGTGCGTTTAAGAAATCTCGGAATTACAGACATTCATTTAGGAACTCCTGACAAAGTAGAAACTTTTAAAGAATACACCGAATTATACAATATTAATCCTGCACAGGTTTTATATATGGGAGACGATATCCCGGATTATCATGTAATGAAATTAGTAGGTTTGCCAACTTGCCCGCAAGACGCAAGTCCGGAAATTAAAACACTATCTACTTATATCTCGCATAAAAATGGAGGAAAAGGTGCCGCCCGTGATGTCATAGAACAAGTGATGAAAGTACAAGGAAAATGGATGGAGCATTTTGACGGAAAATTGGATTAGTTTGCAGTAATCAGTGGTCAGTGATCAGTGATCAGTACAAATTTACAACAAGCATTAACAATTAAAAATAAAGGATGAAATTTCAAGATTTACTAGCCTATCAAAAATCATTTGCTTTGGCAATGAAAATTTTTGAAATAACTAAATTATTTCCGAAAGATGAAATATATTCTTTAACTGATCAAATTAGACGTTCATCAAGAAGTGTACCTGCAAACATTGCTGAATCATACAGAAAAAGGATTTATCCAAGACACTTTCATAGCAAACTAACTGACTCAGATGCAGAAAACTCAGAAACTCAAGTTTGGATTGAATTTGCCTATAAATGTAACTACATCTCAATTGAAATTCATAATACATTAATTTCTGAAAGTGAAGAAGTTGGAAAATTAATTAACTATATGATTCTAAACCCACAAAAGTTTGGTGTAACAACTGAACACTGATTACTGAATACTACAAAGATGAACTTCCTAAAACTAATTCGTTACCAAAACCTACTCCTACTTGCTTTTATGCAGTTGGTTTTTAGATACGGCTTTTTGAAATTGCAAAACATTCCTTTGGCTTTAACCAATTGGCAGTATGCTTTATTGGTATTAAGTACAATACTAATTGCTGCAGCCGGTTATGTAATCAATGATATATTTGATCAAGATACCGATAACGAAAATAGACCTGAGGGCGTTATTGTAGGGAAAAGCATTAGCGAAACTAAAGCCTATAATCTTTATGTTGCCTTGAATGTAAGCGGTGTCGCAATTGGCTTTTATTTATCGAATGTGATTCAAAAACCAAGCTTTGCGGTCATTTTCATCTTGATTGCCTCTACGCTTTATTTGTATGCCACAAGTTTGAAACAAATGCTACTTCTAGGAAACATAGTTGTGGCGCTATTACTCTCATCTAGCGTAATTATCATTGGTGTTTTTGACTTATATCCTGCCATTGACTCCGAGAATCAATTGCTAATGGCTAATCTGTTTTCGATACTTCTGGATTACGCGATCTTTGCCTTTATGATTAATTTCATTCGGGAAGTGGTCAAAGATTTAGAAGATCTAAAAGGTGATTCGGCTCAAGGAATGAAAACCCTAGCTATTGTTTTAGGAAGTGAGAAAACCACTAAGTTCCTTTTCGCTTTTGGATTGATTCCAATTGTGTTACTTTTAATGTATGTCAATAATTATTTTATGCCCAATGATTTATTTATTAGCAGTATTTATGCTTTTCTTTTTGTCTTGGCTCCCTTGATTTATTTTAATGTGAAAATTTGGACTGCAAAAACAAAAAGTGACTTTAAAGCCCTAAGTTTGCTCTTAAAATGGATTCTTCTTTTCGGAATTTTATCTATTGTCATCATTAGCTTAAATATAAAATACAATGCTTAAAAATAAATTAAAATCATACCAACTGATTTTAGCTTCCGGTTCTCCAAGAAGACAACAATTCTTCAAGGATTTGGATCTGGATTTTGAAATTAGATTAAAAGAAATTGAAGAAATATACCCGCCCGAATTAAAAGGCGCTGAAATCACCAATTATCTCGCCGAATTGAAAGCCAATGCTTTTGAGGGAGAATTGAAAGAGAACGAAATTCTGATAACAAGCGATACTATTGTTTGGCATAACGAAGAAGCATTGGGAAAACCAAAAGACAAACAAGATGCTTTTGAAATTCTAAAATCATTATCTAATTCTACTCATGATGTAATCACCTCGGTTTGTTTTAAAACAAAATCCGAAACAACGCTTTTATGCGAAACTACAAAGGTTACTTTTAATGAATTAAGTGATGATGAAATTCTGTATTATATTGATAATTATGAGCCTTTTGATAAAGCGGGCGCTTATGGTATTCAGGAATGGATTGGTTTTATAGCCGTTTCTAAAATTGAAGGCTCTTATGCCAATGTCATGGGAATGCCGGTAGATAAAGTATATAAATATTTAAGTACCTTAGCCTAAAAAAAAACTGATGGACATGACTTTTTTTGATGACTTTACAAAAGAATTAATCGAAACGGGAGTTTTGCTATTTTTGGTAATTGTATTGCGACTAATCATTTCAAAAATGGTTCGAGGTTTTGCAAAATCAACTCATATTATAGAACACCGAACCAATCTGGTTATCAAATACATTCATTTGTTAATTACCGTTTTGGCACTGATTATTCTTATCATCATTTGGGGAGTTCAAGCCGAAGACATCATTATTGCGGTCTCCTCTATCACAACCGTAGCGGGAGTTGCCATGTTTGCCCAATGGTCTATTCTAAGCAACATTACCTCTGGTATTATATTGTTTTTTTCATTTCCTTTCAAAATTGGCGATGTTATCCGAATTCACGATAAAGATTTCCCTGTCATTGCCGAAATTGAAGACATTGGTGCCTTCCATATTGCCCTAAAAACTAAAGATGGAGAAATGATTGTTTATCCTAACAATCTGCTTTTCCAAAAAGGAATTTCTATATTAGAAAACCATTTTGATAATAAGGAATTTGTAGATTAGTTTTTTCTTTAATAAAACAATCTTATAATTATTTTGTTCTAACTTTATACTTATAATTGAACAAAAAACTGGTTTCAATTAAAGGGATGATTAGCGGTATTTGGATAGTAAAAATTCTCTAAACAGCTGCATTTTTAGCACTATTTGAAATAGATTGTGACAAATTCGAATTGAAGATCGTCAACAAAAAAGTGTACTGATTAGCCTAAAAACATTATTTTTAAATGTTTTCAAAACAAAAAATAGCGATACTTATCTTAATCTCTTTTAGCTATCAAATTTCTTTTTCGCAAAATGACAAAAAAGAAAAAGACAGCTCTAAGAGCTATCAAAACATTCAAAGCTATTCGAAGAAGAATAAGTACACCCATCTCTTGCATAAGCTTATTTTTGAGCCAATTAATCCAAAAAAGAAAAAACCAATAATTGAACAAAAAAAACAAGTCGATGCTGAAGGAAAAATTATTCGGAATATTATTATTACTACCTTAGACCCATTTGGTTATTCTGATACGGACTCGACAAAAACTCCGGATAAATGGACTGAAAGGACTGGAAACCTATTGCATCTTAAAACTAAAAATCTTGCCATAAAGAATTTATTACTGTTTAAAAAAAATACCCCTTATAGTAGCGTAAACATAGATGAATCTGAACGTATTATCCGTTCTCAAAAATTTGTCAGCAGAGTCACTATTTCAGAAAAATTAACAGCTAAAGAATCCGACTCAGTTGATGTTTTCATTCGGGTTTTAGATTCATGGAGCTCATTGCCCAAGGCTTCAGTTTCCAGTACAAAAGCCTCATTGGGATTAAGTGAAAGAAATATTTTTGGTATTGGTCATCAATTCGATTATAAATTTACAAACCGGTCAAGTGACGGAAAAAATGCCAACGATCTTGCGTACACTATCCCAAACATTAGACATACTTTCATCAAAACAATAGTACAATACCGTATTGATTTGGATGACAATTACAGCAAAAGTATTAGTATAGAGCGTCCTTTTTATTCTCCTTTAACAAAATGGGCAGGAGGAATTTATTTAGATCAACAATTTAAAACTGATACATTACAAGGATTAGATCTACAATATGTAAAGCAACATTTCAAGTATAGTTCACATGATTTTTGGATTGCCAAGGCTTTCCAAATATTCAAAGGAAATACTCTTGATGATAAAACAACCAATCTTATTATTTCAGGGCGATTATTGAATAAAAATTATATTGAAAGTCCCGAAATTGATTATGATCCCACAAATTTTTATGCTGATGAAACCTTCTTACTTTCAGGTATTGGTATTAATACCCGAAAATTTATCAAAGACAAGTATATTTTCAAAAACGGTATTGTTGAAGATGTACCTATAGGACGAATTTATGGAATCACCTATGGTTACCAAAATAAAAACAATAATTGGCGTCCTTATATAGGAAGCCAAATCTCCTTTGGAAAATACTATAAATGGGGCTTTTTGAGTACTAATTTTGAAGCTGGAACCTTTTTTAATAAATCCAAAACAGAGCAAACCACTTTTTCTTTCCAGGCCAATTATTTCACCAATCTAATTGATATTGGAAACTGGAAATTAAGACAGTTCATTAAGCCGCAGGTCATAATAGGACTCAACCGACAAAAATCGATTGGTGATCAACTCAATATTAACGAAGAATCCGGCATTCAAGGATTCAACAGCCCGATTTACGGAACCAATAAAACGCTGTTAACCTTGCAAACTCAAGCTTATTCTCCTTGGAATATAGGTGGATTTCGGCTTAACCCTTATTTTAATTATTCTATCGCCCTACTTGGAAATTCTCAAAATGAATTGCAAAAAAACAAGGCTTATTCTAAAATTGGAATTGGACTCATCATCAATAATGATTACTTAGTATTTAGCGCTTTTCAAATATCATTGGCCTATTATCCCGTTATTCCGTTTCAGGGTGATAACGTTTTTAAGACCAATGCCTTTCAAACTTCTGATTTTGGTATACAAAATTTTGAGTTAGCTAAACCTCGAATTGTTCCTTATCAATAAAAGATGTGAATTAACAAAAATATTGTTAATACAATATTTTTAAAAGAGTAAATTTCACAAAATTCACTTTAAATTATACAACACTGATTGCCAATTAATTATTATCTTTATATAAATATTCTTATTAAACCAAAACCAGATAAAAAGATGAAAAAACTAAGTTTCTATTTAATGATAATGATATTATCGTTAAGTGCAATTCCGACTACAATGACAGCAGCCGAAAAAAATCCGGTTCCTAAAGAAATTCCTGCAGAGGTACAAATCATGCTTAATCGATTGGAAGAAATCAAGGAGATGGATAAATCTTCTTTAAGTTCTTCAGAAAAAAAAGAACTCCGTAAAGAGGTGAGAGAAATAAAAACTAATTTAAAAGCATCAGGAAACGGCGTTTATCTTTCAGTAGGTGCTATTATCATCATCATTTTATTGCTAATTTTATTGCTATAATTTACTATTTACAATATTTAGAAGAGGCTGTTTGTTACAAAACAGCCTCTTCTTTTTGCAGTAAAAACAAAAACTATAAACTAACTAAAAAAACAAATTGGCACAGTTCTTGGCTTTGGAGATAAAAGATTGATAAAGTCAATGCAAATAAAAATATTAATATCTAAATAAAAACAAAATGAAAACTTTAAAATTATTTGCCGCTGCAATAGTACTGTTTATAGCTACTTCCTCACAAGCACAAGTATCTGTTAATGTAAATATTGGTTCGCCTCCTTCTTGGGGTCCTGCAGGTTATGCTGCCGTCGAATATTACTATCTACCAGATGTACAAGCCTATTATGATATTCGAGCATCACAATTTATTTACTTTGGTAATGGAAAATGGGTAAGATCAAGATACTTACCTAGACAATATAGAAACTATGATTTATATAGTGGTTATAAGGTAGTTTTAAATGATTATCATGGAACCAGACCTTATACCTATTTTAAAAACCATAAAGCTAAATACCATAAAGGATATAAAGGTCCTCATCAAAGAACAATTGGTAATCGTTACGACAAACATGATAATCGCAATCAAAAGGGAAATAAAGGAAACAATGGCCATAAAGGAAATAATGGTCATGGAAACGGAAAACATTAAATCCCATTTCAACCCTTTTAAAAACGGAAATACTAATAGTGTTTCCGTTTTTTTTACTTGTTATAAAACCAATTTAAGCAATAAAAATCATCTTGGCACAGTTGTTGGTTTTAGCTAAAATGTAAAGCAACAAGCAATACATTTTAAGAATATAAACATTAAAATATAGAAAGATGAAAAATTTAAAATTACTCGCCGTTGGAATAGTGCTACTTGTATTCAGTTCAGCTCAAGCTCAAGTTTCAGTAAGTGTAAATATAGGAACAGCTCCTTCATGGGGACCTAGAGGTTATGCAGCAGTAGAATATTATTATTTACCGGATGTTCAGGCTTACTACGATATTAGAGCCTCACAATTTATTTATTTTGGTAGCGGAAATTGGGTAAGATCAAGATATTTACCTAGACAATACAGAAACTACGATTTATACTCTGGACATAAAATTGTATTAAACGGTTATCATGGAAACCGTCCTTATGCACATTTTAACAACCATAAGAGACATTATAATGTAGGTCATAGAAATGAATATCACAGACCCATAGCGCACAGATATGATGATAAAAGATACGCTAAAAACCACAAATATTCTAATGATAACAGACGTCATGACGACCGCAGAAACTATGGCAAACATGATAACAGAGACTCTAGAGACAATGACCGTAGAGGACATTAATTCCTAGCCTATAAATGAAAAAGGGAGCACTGACCGGTGCTCCCTTTTTAGCTATATATGCTTTTTAGCAAAGAAAATATAATTCGGTTTTAAATAAAACTTTTAATTACTACATTTGAACTAATTGCAAATTAATTTTAAATAAAATGCACAAAACTAAAATTCAATTTCTATTAATTTTTCTTATTTCTTTTCAAATACTACTGGCTCAAAAACCTCAAAAACCAAATTCGGTTGAGATTTACAATCAAATTCAAAAATTAAATTTTCTGGGATCCGTGCTTTATATCGCCGCGCATCCCGATGATGAAAATACCCGATTAATTTCTTATTTGGCAAATGACCAAAAAGCAAGGACAGGATATCTATCCTTGACAAGAGGTGATGGAGGTCAAAATCTAATTGGTCCACAATTGAGAGAATTATTAGGAGTTATAAGAACCCAAGAACTCATTGAAGCCCGAAAAATTGATGGAGGAGAACAATTTTTTTCCCGAGCCAATGATTTTGGATATTCTAAAAACCCGGATGAAACCTTAGAAATCTGGGATAAAGAAAAAGTGCTTTCTGATATCATTTGGGCAATTCGGAAATTCCAACCCGATGTAATCATTAATCGTTTCGACCATCGTTCCCCTGGAACCACTCACGGGCATCATACGGCCTCAGCCATGTTGAGCGTGGAAAGCTTTGATTTGACTAATAACTCAACAGTATTTCCTGAGCAATTACAATTAGTTCAACCTTGGCAACCCAAACGTCAATTTTTCAACCATTCGTGGTGGTTTTATGGCAGCAAAGAAAAATTTGACTCAGCCGATAAAACTAATTTGTCAACACTTCAAACAGGCGTTTATTATTCAAATCTGGGGAAATCAAACCAAGAAATCGCAGCATTAAGTAGAAGTTGTCATCAATCTCAAGGTTTTGGAAGTACCGGAACCCGAGGCGAAGAAACAGAATATCTCGAACTCATCAATGGCCAAAGTATTAAAGACAAGTCCAACATCTTTGAAGGTATTGATACAAGCTGGAATCGA
Source organism: Flavobacterium acetivorans (assembly GCF_020911885.1). Lineage (NCBI taxonomy): Bacteria > Pseudomonadati > Bacteroidota > Flavobacteriia > Flavobacteriales > Flavobacteriaceae > Flavobacterium > Flavobacterium acetivorans. Next base: position 2,476,102 of record NZ_CP087132.1, on the reverse strand, counting down.
GTGAAAGGCGGCAAAGAAATTGGCGAATTACTAACATTGATTACCTCTCAATTTGATTTTAATAATCCTTCGGCCAGTATACCAAACTTGGCAAAAGCCTATTCAATGATTCAGTCATTGGAAGAAAATCATTGGAAAACCGTAAAATCCGAGGAAATAAAAAATATCATTGCCGGCTGTTCCGGTCTATACCTAGAAGCAGTGGCGCAAAATCAAGAAGCAACGCCGGGAAGTAACTTAAAGCTGAAACTGGAAGCGATTAATAGATCTGCTGCAAAAGTGCAATTAATGAGTGTTACCACTTTACCGGATAATAAAAAAACCATCCAAAATAAGACCTTAAACCCTAATATTTCTGAAAGCATAAATTTAGAATTAGTACTACCTCAATCCATTGCATATACGCAACCTTACTGGCTCAAAGAAAAAGGAACCGAAGGAATGTATGCTGTCGATGAGCAAAAAAACATAGGAATTCCTGATGTCCTTCGAGAAGTAAAGGTTATTTTTAATGTCAAAATTAGCGAAGTCGAAATCCCTTTAGAACGCAGCGTAGTTTATAAATACAATGATCCCGTAAAAGGTGAAATGTATAATTATCTGGATATTGTACCAGAAGTGACAACTAGTATTATTGATAAAGTTTCCCTTTTTAATAATGGAAAAAGTAAGGCTGTAGCCGTAAAAATAAAAGCCGGAAAAGATGGCGTAAAAGGAACTCTACAATTAGAGTTATCAAAAAGCTGGATGGTCACTCCTAAGTCTGTGCCGTTTCAATTAGACAAAAAAGGAATGGAACAGCTAATCTATTTTGAGGTAACTCCGCCTTCCGAACCATCGGAAACCATAGCCAAAAGTATTGCTATTGTAGACAACAAAAAGTTTGACAAAGACCAGATAATAATCGATTATCCCCATATCACCAAGCAACAAGTTCTGAAACCCTCGGAGACTACCTTCCTCAAAATGGATTTGAAAACAGTGGATAAAAGAATTGGTTATATTATGGGTGCAGGGGATGAAGTTCCAGAAAGTTTAACACAAATGGGCTACAAAGTCACCCTATTAAAACCGGAAGAAATCACTCCCGAAAAACTAGAATCTCTTGATGTTGTAATTACCGGAATACGAGCGTATAATACCGTAGAAGAATTAGCCAACAAGCAAAGTGTCCTTTTTGACTTTGTAAAAGGCGGAAAAACAATGCTGGTTCAATACAATACGCCAAATACAATTGTCAATGGAACTCTTGCGCCTTATCCGTTAAAAATTTCAAACGACAGGGTAACCGAAGAAAATGCCGAAGTACGCTTTTTAGCTCCGGATCATCCTGTTCTTAATTATCCCAATAAAATAAGCTCCAAAGATTTTGAAGGATGGAAACAAGAACAAGGTTTGTACTATCCCAATGAATTTGATAAGGCCTTCACTCCTATTTTATCTTCCAATGACAAAGGAGAAAGTCCAAAAAAAGGGGCTTTATTGGTCGCTCCTTACGGAAAAGGACACTATATTTATACCGGATTGAGTTTATTTAGAGAATTACCCGAAGGAGTTTCCGGAGCCTATCGCTTATTGTCTAATATCATTTCGTTAAAAGCAGCTGTAACGGTTCCTTCGCAAAAAATAAAACCCTAAAACCACAAAATATGGAATCTAAAAAAGGAAAAACTTGGAAAAAAAATTATACTTGGGTTCTGTTGGCAAATGCCATCTATATTACTATTTTTTATCTAATAATGAAATTATACTCTTAAAACATGCAGCTATTCGATTGGATTGTACTCATAGTAACCCTCTTATTTATTGTAATTTATGGAGCTTGGAAAACCAAAGGAAGTAAAAATGTCGAAGATTTTATATTGGGAGGAAACGAAACCCCTTGGTATACCGTAGGACTCTCTGTAATGGCTACCCAGGCCAGCGCTATAACCTTTTTATCTACTCCCGGTCAGGCCTATCACGATGGAATGGGGTTTGTGCAATTCTATTTTGGCCTACCTATTGCCATGGTGGTCATCTGTTTGACATTTATCCCTATTTACCATAAGTACAAGGTTTATACGGCTTATGAATACCTGGAAAAACGTTTTGATCTAAAAACCCGTTCTCTGGCAGCTGTTCTTTTCTTGTTTCAAAGAGGATTAGGAACCGGATTAACCATTTATGCTCCAGCCATCATTTTATCAGCTTTATTAGGATGGAACCTGACTTATATGAATATTATCATTGGAGTATTAGTAATCATTTATACCTTCTCTGGTGGAACCAAAGCGGTAAACGTAACCCAAAAGCAACAAATGTTTGTGATTATGTCCGGAATGTTTATCACTTTCTTTTTGATTTTGCGTTTTTTACCCAATGATATGACGTTTAGCAATGCCATGCATATTGCCGGGGCAAATGACAAAATGGACATTGTGAGTTTTTCAACGGATCCTGAAGAAAAATATACTTTTTGGAGTGGTATCACGGGAGGTTTTTTCCTTGCTTTAGCTTATTTTGGAACCGATCAATCTCAGGTAGGACGCTACTTATCCGGAAAATCAGTTCGTGAAAGTCAAATGGGATTAATCATGAATGGTCTCTTAAAAGTACCTATGCAATTTTTTATATTGCTTACCGGAGTTATGGTTTTTGTTTTTTTCCAATTCAATCCTGTTCCATTAAATTTCAATCCTAATAACAAGGTGGCTATTGAAAAGTCACAATATAAAGAGGAATACCGTCTTTTAGAGAAAAAACTGGACAGTCTTTCTGAAGACAAAAAAGTGATTAACCTTTTGTATATTGATCAACTTAACCAAGATTATGACAATCCTATTTTGCGAAAGGAATTGGTTGCCTTGTCTACAAAAGAAAAAGATTTAAGGGACCATGCCAAAGAAATTATTCTGAAAGCAGATAGCAGCAGTGAGACTAATGATAAAGATTATGTCTTTTTTCACTTTATTTTACATTATTTACCCAAAGGTCTTATTGGGTTATTGTTGGCGGTAATCATATCGGCTGCCATGTCCTCTACCGCTTCTGGGCTTAATGCACTTGCCTCTACAACGGCAATCGACATTTACAAACGCAATGTAAAAGGAGAAAAATCTGAAAAACATTATTTAAATGCTACCAAGTTTTTTACTTTGTTTTGGGGAATCATTGCCATCTTGTTTGCTTGTATCGGAACCTTATTTGAAAATTTAATCCAATTAGTAAATATCATTGGTTCCATATTCTATGGCACGGTACTGGGAATTTTCTTGGTGGGATTTTATATAAAACATGTCAAGGCTAAGTCTATATTTTACAGCGCATTGATTTCCCAAATCACCATTTTTGTCATTTATTATTACGCCATTTACATTTTTCCGAGTGGTGAAGAAAAACTGGGTTATTTATGGCTCAATTTCATTGGTGCTTTACTTACTATCGTACTCTCCTCCCTATTGGAATGGACTCTATTTAGAAAATCAAAAAAACAGATGACCACATAAATTAACCAAATAAAAATCCCGTCTAACCTATTGGAAAGACGGGATTTTTTATTTTAAAAACTTAGAACTTATTTACTCCATTCAGCCATACTATCCTTATTCATTTTTACATAGTCTTGATTTCCGGCAGCTTCAGAAGCAGCAAGCGATAATTTAGCTGTTTCAATAGCGCCTTTTTTATCTCCTTGTTTTGCTTGTATCAACGATTTTAAACGCAAATAATAAAATGGTTTACTTGGTGTTAATTCTAATGCTCTATCAATATAAGTTCTTGCTTTATTGATATCTAAATTAGCCAGATAATAGAATTGTGCTGACGAAAAATAATCTGCTCCTGTGGCACCTGACAATACTTTATCAATACTTTCAATGGCTTTTTTCTGGGTTGGAACTTCAAATTTTAAAGCGGCATATGAATTCTCCCAATAGATTTCCAAATAAGCAAAATCAGTATCCAAACGACTCAACCCGATAGTAAATGTTTCCATTGGTTTAGACAAAGCCTCTTCTTTTACAGTAGTTCTTAAAGCTACATTCGCTTCATTAAATTCCTGTGGTGTTCCCCAATTATCTGTTGTTTTATAAAAAATGATTTCCCAACTTTGAATGTTTGGAACGGTATACAAAGCATACTTTCCTTTCTTTAAAGTCTTGCCGTCAATTATCACATCATCACTAAAAGAAATGGTGCTGTTTTCATTAGCTCCAGTTCTCCACAATTTCCCAAAAGGAACCAAATTACCAAAAACAGCTCTGCCTCTTGCAGAAGGTCTGGAATAGACAATTTCTATATCCGTTAAACCAACAGCCTGATTGATTTTAGTTTTCGGACTGGATTCTGGTGTTTTCACCTGGGCTTCAATACTAAAATTAGCAATGACAACCGCTAATAGAATAAGTAAGTTCTTCATATTTATTGTTTTATTTTTTTCAAATTTACAAATTCAAACATTTATAATTGTTAAATATTTAATAAACCCAAATCAGAATTGGGCTACTTTTTCAAAACTCAATTCATCAAAATGATTAATTATCACATCGGCAGCTGATAAATCCTGCAATTTAGAATGGAAACTGTTGTAACCCACACAAAAAATCCCGGCAGCTTTAGCTGCTTTCACACCATTAGTACTGTCCTCTATAATGATACAATTTTCTTTAGGTGCAATTGATAAAGAAGCGGCATGTACAAAAATAGCCGGATCGGGTTTTGATTTTGGAAAATCCTCCCCACTTACAATATGTGTAAAATATTGGTGTAAATTAAAACGCTTAAAAACGCGATCTATTGTCACTTTGGAAGCCGAAGATGCCAAAATCAGTTGCATTCCCTTCTCATGAAACTCTTTGATCAGCTTTTCTACACCTTCCAGCAGCTCCAAATCTTCTTTGGTATCAAAAGCATCGTTAAAAATACTTCTTTTTCTTTGAATCAAATCTTCTACATCCTGTTCCAAATTAAAAAGTTCTTTTAAATTTTGGAACACATTTCGAGTCGAATTCCCCGTAAATTTAGAAAACTGTTCCTCGGTTACTGGAATATTCAATTCCTCAAAATGCTGAAAATAGGCGTATTTATGTACAGGTTCCGTATCGACAATTACTCCATCCATGTCGAAAATTACTGTTTGTATCATTTTATAAATTATGAGTTATGTATTATTTAGGTTGTAAAAGACTGTGAATAATCACTAATCATTAATTTTATTTCTTAAGTAAATAGCGAATCACGGTCTCGGCGGCATAAAGACCAAATAATCCTGGCATATAGCTATTAGTCCCGTAAAATGATTTTTTAAAATTGGAACCATCGGTCATTTTTAAACTCGAATCATCTTGAATTTCTGAAGAAAAAACGACTTTTAATTTATCAATTTTGTGCTCTTTTAAACGTCTTCTGATGGTTTTGGCCAAAAAGCAATTCTCGGTATTACTTATATCAGAAACTTTCACCTTAGCAGCTTCCATTTTTCCACCGGCGCCCATACTTGAAATGATTTTTACTCTTTTTCGTTTAGCTGCAATAATCAAATTCAATTTTGGAGTCACGCTGTCAATGCAGTCCAAAACATAATCAAACTCTTCGGTTACCATTTCTAAAGCCCGTTCCGGCGAAAGAAACTCCTGTACTCTTGTCAATTTTAATTCCGGATTAATATCCATCAATCGGTCTCCAACTACGGTAATTTTAGGTTGGCCTACAGTAGAATGCAAAGCCGGTAATTGTCTGTTGATATTGGTAATATCCACAACATCTCCGTCTACAATAGTCATCTTGCCCACTCCTGCCCTGGCTAAAAACTCAGCTGCAAATGATCCCACGCCTCCTAAACCTACTACTAATACATTCGCATTTTGTAATTTTTCTAATCCTTCCTTTTTAAATAAAAGCTCCGCTCGCTCTGTCCACTCTGCCATGATTAAAGTATATTCGTTAATTCGGTAATTTGTTTATCTGTTAAAAACGGTATCGAAATTAATTGCAACTTGCTGTTGTAATTTCGATACGGTCATATTCTTATATTTTGCTGCCAAAGCATATACTTCGTCAATCGTTTCATCAATTGTATCTGTTTCCAGAAAAAAAAGGCTGTTTGGAATACTCACGAAAACCGTTTCCAATTCCGGATTTTGCACTAAATATTTCCCAAATGAAATATAAAATCCATTATCAATTAATTGTTTTGCCAACTGTTGATTTTTAGAAAAACCATGAATAATCATAGGAACTTTTATATTCAACCGCTTCTTTATTTCGATTACTTCCTGAAATGCGGCTACGCAATGAATAACCACTGCTTTATTATATTTTTCGGCCAACAGCAGTTGTTTCTCAAAAACCATTTGCTGCAAATCCATCGGGATTTTGATCCTTTTATCCAATCCGCATTCGCCAATGGCAAGACAATTATTTTGTTGTAATTTACTTTCAATAATATCCAAATCGGATTCCAATCGCTCTTGCACAATATACCAAGGATGAATTCCAATGGAATAATTAGGAATACTGGAATCAAATTCCTGTGGATACTGATTTACCAACTCTAAAACATTGGGTTTATCCGTAAATTTATGGGTATGACAATTAAAGAATTCCATTAGTCATGGAATTTTTTTACTCCGGCTTTTATCTCCACATTCAGATCATTCTCTAATGGAACAATAGGGCAAGAATATTTGTGGTTGTAAGCACAATATGGATTATAGGCTGTATTAAAGTCAATAACTAGGGTGTTTCCTTCGGGAATTTTCACATCAATATATCGTCCTCCAATGTAGCTTTCCTGGCCACAAGTCAAATCAGAAAAAGGCAAAAACAAATGATTTTTATATTCCTTCTTTTTAGAAAGTGCGATGTTTCTGTAAACGTTCAGTTTAAAATCTTTACCATCCAAAGTAAAAAAAGCCTCACCATATTTCACATACATTGGTTTTCTTTCCCCTGTGGTCTTCATCTCAAAGGGTTTTTCTTTTTTGGTTCGAACGAATTTAGCTGTCACGAAGTATTTTCCATTTGCGGGATAAAAATCTAAGGTCTGGAATGTTGACAAATCTTCTGCCATCAAAGGACTCGTTTTGGCATCGGCAAATTCCGTATTTAAATCCGTTTGAAATTGAGTTACAGCTGCCTCATCAAATTTTTCTTGGGCAAAGCCAAAATTCAATTGCGCTAAAAAGACAAAAAGCAGAATGGTTCTCATTTGTATATTTTTATGCAAAAATAGTTTAAAAGTTGCAAAGGCACAAAGGCTGAAAGTTACAAAGTTTTCTACCTTTGCAAGACAGAACCTATTTACAATGCTCCAAACCGCTTTCAGCCGCTATATTAATAATTTCAAAGGATTTTCGAGAGAAATTTGGATCCTTACCCTGATCACTTTTATCAATCGGGCCGGAACAATGGTGCTTCCCTTTTTATCAAAATATTTAAAAGAAGACCTGCATTTTTCCTACGGAGAAGTAGGCTGGGTAATGGTTGCCTTTGGTTTTGGCTCCATGCTGGGTTCTTGGTTGGGAGGCAAACTGTCTGACAAGATTGGGTTTTATAAGGTGATGGTTTTTAGTTTGTTTAGTAGTGGTGTTTTCTTTTTCGTCTTACAATATGTCACCTCGTTTTGGGGATTGTGTTTAGGGATGTTTGCTATTATGACGCTAGCCGATATGTTTAGACCCGCTATGTTTGTGTCCCTTGGCGCTTATGCCAAACCTGAAAACAGAACGCGAGCCTTGACCCTTGTGCGTTTAGCGGTTAATTTAGGATTTGCGGCAGGACCCGCTTTGGGCGGCTTAATTATTATGGGGATTGGCTATAAAGGCTTGTTTTGGATTGATGGTACGTCCTGTATTGTCTCGATTTTGATTTTTGCCTTGTTGGTCAAAGAAAAGAAAAAAGTCTCTCACCATGATCCTCATGCCACGGTACTAGAAGCTGCATCGGTTTTTAAAGATAAAATATTTTGGCTTTTTCTGTTTGTGAGTTTTGTTACGGCCATGATTTTCTTTCAGCTTTTTACCACTTTGCCTTTGTATCATAGCGAGAAATTTGGGCTATCTGAATTTCAAACCGGATTATTAATGACCCTAAACGGCTTGTTGATTTTTGCACTGGAAATGCCTATAGTAAGTTACTTTGAGCGAAAGAAAATCCAAAAACTAAAAATAATTCTTTGGGGTTCGATGATGATGGCTGTCAGTTTCTATTGCCTGCTTATTAATGTTTGGGCTGGTATTTTAGTTATCAGCATGATTATCATTTCTATAGGAGAAATATTTGCCTTTCCTTTTTCGAATAGTTTTGCCATGAGCAGAGCTACCAAAGGTCATGAAGGTCGCTATATGGCGCTTTATACGATGAGTTTTAGTCTGGCTCATATCATTAGTTCTAAAATGGGAATGGAAATCATAGCGCAATTTGGTTATCAGATCAACTGGTTTGTGATGGGGACTTTTGGACTCGCAGCGGCAGGCTGTTGTATCTGGTTGCAAAAGTTGCTGAAGCTGGAAACTAATATTAGCTTAAAACATTTGTCTTAACTAATAACAAAAAACTCTTTTGTATTTTAAATTCTTTTCTTTTGCCTTGATGCAAAAGAAACAAAAAATCAAGCCTGAAAATTAAAAACTTAAAAACTACCTCAAAACTCTGTTCCGCAGCCCGAGCCGTTCGTCCTTCGTCCTCAACTCGCGGACTGCTGCCACGTCGTTTTATCGTTGTTTTTTGACGTTTTTAATTTAAGGGCGGTTGAGGAGTTGTGTGTGAACAGTATTCAGTATTCAGTGTTCAGTGTTCAGTGAGCAGTGTTCAGTACTGATAGTTGTCGGGAGAATTTTGGGTTTTGTTTTTTTAAATTAGCTTTTTCCTTTTTTAGCTCACTTAACTTTTATTGTAAGTAGTGTTCGCTGAATCTTCGATTTGTCTTGATCAAAAAAGTAACAAAAAAATCAAGTCTGAGCTCCCTCGTCGGTCAAATTAGTCTTCGAAGTCTAAAACAAAAAAACTCGCTTCGCTCAAACAGTTTTTGTTTTTACGACTTCTTCAAACATTTGACGCTCGACTGCGGAAGCTAAGGACATTTGAATCGCGGAAATAACAACAATTTGATATATGATTAACACAAGTCATATTATCGTTGTTTTTCTATGTTTTTAATTTAAGGGCGGTTGAGGAGTTGTGTGTGAACAGTGTTCAGTGAGCAGTGAGCAGTGTTCAGTACTGATAGTTGTCGGGAGAATTTTGGGTTTTGTTTTTTTAAATTAGCTTTTTACTTTTTTAGCTCACTTAACTTTTATTGTAAGTAGTGTTCGCTGAATCTTCGATTTGTCTTGATCAAAAAAGTAACAAAAAAGTATCCACCCCAGCAACTACATCAATCCAATAAATTCTGATTGAAGTATTGAGGAAGAAGATTGTGAAGTTCTGAAGATTTGGTGTCGTTGATATTTTCAAGGACATGATGTAGCCATTTGGATGGATTGATATTATTTTTCTTGCAGCTGGCAAAAAACGAATAATACATGGCAATATCCTTTGCAGCTTGGTGTGAACCTGCAAAAAGATAATTTTTTCTTCCCAAGGCCAAGGGTCGAATGGTATTTTCAACCTGATTGTTGTCAATATGCAGATTTCCGTCTTTTAGATAAGCCATCAAACTGTCCCAACGTTTCAAGCAATAATTGTAGGCCTTGCCCAGCGGACTTTTGGGTAATTCTAATTTTGACTGCACTGCAATGTAGTTCCCTATTTCGTTAAGTAAGGGATGTGATTCTTTTAATCTTAAAGCATATTTTTCCTGGATTGAAAAGTTTTCAGAAGTGGCTTTTCGTTCAATTTCATATAGCTTTTGGATAAGCAACATCACGTGCGAAGCATTTGCTTTGTTATAATCCAATGCTTTTTCAAAATAACGGCGCGCATGTGCCCAACAAGCTATCTGTGTGACGTTTTCTTTGAGTGCAAATTGCGGATATACTCCATAACCATCGGTTTGAAGATAACCTACAAAATCGTTTAACATTTCCAAAGGGCCTTCGCTGCCGCGTCCTTTTCGATAATCAAAATACACACTTTTGGGTATAGGCGCGTGATACACCCACATAAATCCAGTATGTGTTGCGCCTTTTTTATCTGTGTCCTGTACTTTTATTGGGGATTCATCCGCCTGAAGATAACCGTTTTTCAGCGTATGCTGTCGGTGACATTCGTACAAGGGTCGAAGTAATTGGGATACTAATCTTACCCATGAATCGACCGTAGAAGAAGGTATATCGACTCCTTCTCTTGAAAATCGCTGTATCTGTCGGTAAAGCGGAAGGTGATCCACAAACTTATCGGTGATGATTTGAGTCAAAAGATGGGTTCCAGCAATACATTTTGGAATCGGACGAAAATCGAGAGAGGCAATTTTGACTTGCTGGTTTCCTTTTTCATCCACCGGGGCAACATATTTATTTCGGATGTAACGGTTGATGAACAATTTTGCGGGAGTATATTCCAATTCATCAGTAATTTCCTGACCAATGCATTTCAATCCTTCTACATTTTCAGTCGGTTCCAAAATGATTTCGTTTACCGCAAGGTGCGATGGTAAAGCCATACGGCCTTGATGCTTTTTGCTTGCTTTTTCGCGTTCGTAAGTGATTTGCTCTTTTACCGATTCAACGGCTTGTGCTACTTCTTGCTCATCGATTTCAAAAGGAATGGCTAATTGCTCCGGATTTTCACTGGCGATGAAACGTTCTTTCTTAGAACCGTACATTGCTCTTTTGAACTGTTCAATCTGGAATTTTAGATAACTAACCTCTTGTTCAAGTTTCGTGGCTACAATCTCTAATTTTTCGGTTTTGGATTCTAATTTATTAGATTTGGATTCTAATTTGGAATTCGCTTTTATTTGACTTTTGAGTAATTTCAAAAGTTCGTCTTTAGAGTAATTATCAAACAAATCTGGTGCGTTTTCCATGCTTCAAAAATAAGAAAACAACAGTAAAAATGCAAAATTTCAAAGGTATTTACGATTATTTTTCGGCTGTTTTGTATCTCTTTTTTTGCTTGAAATCTCTCAATTTAAGACCACCCAAAACCAGTAGCAATTCCTCTCTTTTTAATTCCCTTGAAACCGAATCGCTTGTCAAAAAATCAAACCTTCCTTGTTCTAGTCGTTTGTAGAAAATCGCAAATCCGTCGCCGTCCCAATACAGCAGTTTGATATGGGTTTTGGATTTGTTCAAAAAAACAAAAACATCGCCCGTTTGAGGGTTTTGGTTCAGATAATTCCGAACCAAGCCCGAAAGTCCGTCAAAACCCTTTCGCATATCCACCAAAGTACAGCACATGTGATAGCGAACACCTGCACTCAAGCCCAGCATCAGTAAATCGTAATGGTGATTCCTCCAGGAAGATCGATTCGCATGGTTTTCTGATCTATCTCTTTTGAGGCTGACTGTTTTTTATCTTTTCTCGGGCTATCCGAAACCGAGAAAAAGGAAACTTCCGGTTTGGACTGTCCGAAATCCATCTCCTTATTGTACTTTTTTAGCCAATAATTGAATTGATGATAACTCAGCGATTTTAAAGCTGAAAATTCTGCTTTGGTTAAGTCGGATTGTTTCCATTCTTCAACCAAAAAATACATCTGTTCTTGTTGATTCATATCCCATAATATTGAATCAGCAAATTTAAATTAGCGGGTTTAGGTATCAAATATGGCATTGGTGGGAAGGATACAGTGCTGATAGTTGTCGGGAGGCTTAGGTGTACTTCAAAGATGACAAGCAATGGCGTTAACTTAAAAAATAGTTAAATAACTATAAAAATAGTTTTAAAACTGTAAATATAGTTGTAAGTTTGATTCAAATAAAGAAATCATGCTAAAACTAACGAACAAAGAAGAGGAAATCATGCACATTTTATGGAAGCTCAAAAAAGCATTCGTAAAAGAAGTCATGGCGGAAATCACCGAAGATCAGCCTCATTATAACACCCTTTCTACCATTGTACGCAACTTGGAAGAAAAAGGATATGTTTCCCATAATGCATTTGGAAACAGCCATCAGTACTACCCTATTGTAAGTTTAGAAGATTATCGAAAAAAGTTCATGACTAATGCTATTGACAATTATTTCAATAGTTCGTATAAAAACATGGTTTCCTTTTTTGCCAAAGAGGAGAAAATTACGGCCAAAGAGCTTCGGGAAATATTGGAGATGATTGAAAATCCCAAAGAGGCGAAATAGTTATTTATAAATAAACTATAAATGGTGCCATTCTAAAAAAAGGCGCCTTCAATACAGCAAAGCAATGGAGATACTATCAATTTACCTCATTAAATCAAGCGGATTAATGGCCATGTTCTTTTTGGCTTATTATTTTTTGCTCCGAAAAGAAACCTTTTTTACCGCTAACCGTTGGTTTTTATTGGCTGGATTAATTACATCGGCTCTATTGCCCTTTGTTATTTTTACAAAAACAATTTGGGTTGATCCAAGTCCGGCAACTATAGATTGGTCGAATATTCCTATAAGCGCTCCAATGGAAAATACCGGTTTCGAAATCAATTGGTATTTGGTGCTGGCTATCGGCTATGGCTTAGGTTTATTATTGTTTTTAATAATGTTCGCTTTGGATTTTTATAGTTTGACCAAAATACTGAAAAACAAAGCCATTCATCAACAAGCCGATTTAAAATTTATAGACCTGAACGAGAATGTGGCTCCCTTTTCTTTCTTTAATACCATTGTTTACAATTCCTCTTTGTACACCAGATCAGAACTAGAATCGATTTTAGAGCACGAAAAAGTGCACAGCGAGCAAAATCACACTTTAGATGTTTTAATTTCACGACTGTTTTGTGTTGTATTCTGGTTCAATCCTATAGTATGGTTCTACAAAAATGCCATCATGCAAAACCTTGAATTCATAGCCGATAGCGAAGCCTCGAAGAAAATATCCGACAAAAAAGCCTATCAAATCACGCTTTTAAAAATAACAACACAGGAAAATTGTGTTGCCATCAGTAATCATTTTTATCAATCATTAATCAAAAAACGAATCGTTATGTTAAACAAAAATCAATCAAAAAACAGCAATTATTGGAAGTATTTCTCCGTATTACCGGCACTTATTGCCTTTGTCTTATTCTTTCAAATTGAAGTCATTGCTCAGGAGAAGACGGTTAAAACAGATACCTCTAAAAAAGTTAATTCAACAGAACCAGATGTACAAAAAAAAGAAATTGCAAATGACACTGTTAAGAAAACAAAGGTCATAAAAGTTCAGACCGTAAACAAGGATGATCAAACTGAAATTTTTATCGATGGCAAAAAAGTAAGCAAAGCAGAGATGGATAATTTAGATCCAAACCGCATTGCCACTATGGATGTAACTAAAAACAGTGGTAAGTCTACTATCAAAATCATTAGCCGCAACACTCAAGGCATACCCGATGACACAGAAATTTACATTGACGGAGAGAGAGTCAGCAAAAAAGAATTGGATGAGCTCAATCAAAACACCATTAAGCAAATGGATGTAAACAAGACGGGATCAAATAAAAAAACGATCAAAATAATAACAAGATCCACTAATCAATCTTTCAACAACACTCAAGCTCCGGTACCGCCTACTCCGCCAACGCCGCCGAATTTTACTTTTAAAACTCCAAAAGCGCCTAATTTTCCAAAGGCCCCTAAAGCGCCCAAAGGAGACCCGATCAATGGGGATAAAAAAGCGTGGAAGCAATTTGAAAATCAAATGCAAGAGTATGAGCAAAAAATGCAAAAGGCAGCCCCTAGTATGGCCGCTTTTGAAAAACAAATGGAGGAATTTGAAAAACAGATGGAACCCTTTAATGCTGAGATGAAAGCATTTGAAAAGAAAATGAAAGTATACGAGCAACAAATGGAAGAATATCAGTCCCAGTTGCATGCGAAAAAATAGTTCTAATCTCCCCAAAAGACCGTCTCTCATCAAGACGGTCTTTTTTTATATCTTTAGCCCAAATTAAAAGCTTATGTTTAAAGTATTAGCTCAAATTAACAAACTGATTTTACCTAGTTTCAGCAAGCGCGGATTGGATTTGGCGAAGGCCAAAAAATGGCAAATGGTCCTCATCGGTTATCGCTATTATGTGACAAGTAGGGCTTTGGGTTAGTTGCAAGCTATGGAGCTGCTGCTGTTTTCTCCGTATTTTGAGGTATTGCAATCCTGCTTTAAGGCTGTTTTTCTCAGACAGCAGAGCTAATGGCGAAAAAACAATTCGTTTTTGTAAAATTTATTTTATTGGAAATCATTGAATATCACACACATAATTTGGTTCCTTTATTTTTTTTTATTTTTATTCGGTTTTAGGCTTGCAGATTATACATTTATCCCTATATTTGCACCCGCAAACAGGTTGAATATAAGCAATTATAAAAACGCCTTTAGCATCATAAAAGGCCTCGTGGCGCAACTGAATAGCGCACTTGATTACGGCTCAAGAGGTTACTGGTTTGAATCCAGTCGAGGTCACAAAACCCTAGTTTTTACTAGGGTTTTTTTATGCTCAAAAGTTAAAAACAGCATTTATCAATCTAAGTTTGTATTGTTGTGGTCGTCCTTTGTCAGTTGACTTTGGATTATAGCGGTCTTAGGGGAGCGTCCTATTTTATAGAGCTGACTAATAATCAAACTGCTTATTGAACTGGTTGTGATTGTTTTTAAGGACTTAGCAGTCTCCAGCTGCTCTACTATCCTATTATGCAACGCACTACATGTTCTACTTTGAGTCCAGTATATTCGCAGAATTCTTCAATTGAAATTAATTGGTGCGGTTGTTTATTGAGATGTTTCTTGATCTTCAATAAATACAATCTCGCTTGCGGATATTCCTTACCCATAATGCATTGCACATCTTTAGGATAAATACATACCCTTGTGCCTCTTGCTATCACTATTCTACTTTTAATACACTCTTCATACACTATCCATGCCTTTGCCTAGGCTTTGATCAGGATGAAGGGTGTTGTACAAACATAAGCAATTATTCTTTAGCTTTTTATGTCAAAACAGTTGGTGTTCAGTTTTCAGTGCTGACAGTTGTCGGTTGTGGGTTTTCAGTTGTCGGTTGTCGGTTGTGAGTTGTGTCCTTCGGCAAGCTCAGGATGACTGTGAGCCCCGATAGTTATCGGGATGAGTTGTGAGTTGTGAGTTGTGGGTTTTCAGTTGTCGGTTGTCGGTTGTCGGTTGTGAGTCGTGGGTTGTGGGTTTTCAGTTTTCAGTTGTCGGTTGTCGGTTGTGGGTTGTGAGTTGTGGGTTGTGAGTCGTGAGTTGTGAGTTGTGGGTTTTCAGTTGTCGGTTGTCGGTTGTGGGTGATAAGCGATCGGTGTTCAGTGTTTGGTGTTTGGTGTTTGGTGCTGATGGTTGTTGGGAGACTCGTACAGCGAGGCTTTGATGAGTATGAAGAGTATTGTACAAACATCAGTAATTATCCTTTATCCTGATGTACTAAAATAGTCGATTATGGTTGTTTATAGCTGGTTTCTAAATAGTTGTGTTTGAAATATGAATTTAATAACTGAATCTTTGGTTCAATCATTCAAGATCTAGTTGCAACGATTATCTAAAATGAATTGATTGATCGACTTAATTATTAACATTAAAAATTAGAAATTATGGCAAAACAGAGAGGCATAATTAAATTGAAAGGTACTTTAGGAGACATTACTTTCTATAAAACCAAGGACGGTTATATCGCCCGAGAGCGAGGTGGCATTGACGCCAGCAGAATTGCCAACGACCCTGCTTTTCAGAGAACAAGAGAAAATGGTGCTGAATTTGGCAGAGCCGGAAAGGCAGGCAAGATTTTGAGATCTGCTTTACGTCCGATACTCATTCATTCCTCTGACGGCAAAATGGTTAGCAGGCTTACCCAACAGATGGTCAAAGTTATTCAGGCAGATATGACCAGTGCCAGGGGATTGCGCAATGTTATTGACGGTGAAGCAGAACTACTGAGTGGTTTTGATTTTAATATCACAGGAAAATTAGGCACTATCTTATTTGCTCCTTTTGAAAGCAGTATTGATCGTAGCAGCGGTGATTTGAGCATAAGCCTTGCTCCTTTTATCCCGATAAACATGATTGCCGCGCCAGGTGGCACTACCCATTACAAAATTGTTTCGGCAGCAGCTGAGATTGATTTTGAAGCAGAAAAGTTTGTAGTATCCCATTCTGAAACTGCTCTACTGCCTTGGGATGCTGTTGCTACTGCTCCCATTAGTCAAAGTAATTCTGTTACTCCAGCGAGTACAAAACCTTTGTTTCTTGCTTTGGGTATTGCGTTTTATCAAGAAGTCAATGGGCAGATGTACTCCTTAAAAAATGGAGCTAATAATCCCCTCGCCTTAGTACAAGTAAGCGGATTATAAGATGATCTTGGTACTATCCAGAACTTATTTCCCTGACGGAACTAATGGTAAACTTGAACAGGAGGGTCAATTCATCTGTCATACTATTGAATTGCCTTGGAAAGAAAACCAAGCAACAGTTTCCTGCATTCCGGAAGGGGAATATTTTATCAAGAGGCGTTACAGCAGTAAATTTCGATGGCATTTGGAGATTATTAATGTCCCCAGCAGGAGTTTGATTCTCATTCATCCTGCCAATAATGCCCAGCAAGAATTGCAAGGCTGTATTGCCCCTGTAACGACACTTTGTGGCTCGGGTTTAGGCCTGATGTCCAGAAAAGCCTTTTGTAAGCTGAAAGATGTGGTTTATGCTGTTTTGAACGAAAATCAGATTGTACGCTTAATTGTAAAATCTTAAAATGAAATTATTATGAATGTATTAAAAAGAGCAAAAGCTCCCACACCGAAGTTTTTTAAAGTGCTACGCACTATTGGGTTGTCTCTGGCTGGTATAGGCGGTACTATTTTGGCAGCACCTATTGCTTTGCCTGTTGTCATCAGTAGCATTGGTGGTTATTTGGCTGTTGCAGGCGGTGTTCTGTCGGTAGTGAGTCAGATTACTACTTATAATGAAGATGCTTATGACAGTCCCTAATTCGACATGGTGTACTACCGCTGGTGGTACTTTCTTGAGTGTGTTACCCAATTTAAGCTCTGAAGATGTTTTGAAAACTGTATTGCTTGCTATTATTGGCACTGTTGTTAGTTTTATTATTTCTTTGGTCTTGAAAAATGGTATGAAGAAGCGCAAGAAATAGTCTAGGTTAGTTTTTTTTAGGCTATTCAGGTTGATTAAAACGCCCTATCCGTTTGGATTAGGGTGTTTTTTTTATTATGTGTTGTGAGGTGTGAGTTGTGGGTTGTGAGTTGTCGGTTATCGGTTATCGGTTGTGAGTTGTGGGTTGTGAGTTGTGAGTTGTGAGTCGTGGGTTGTGAGTTGTCGGTTGTGGGTTGTGGGTTGTGAGTTGTGAGCCCCGATAGTTATCGGGATGGGTTGTGAGTTGTCGGTTGTCGGTTGTGGGTTGTGGGTTGTGGGTTGTGAGATGTGAGTTGTGGGTTGTCGGTTATCGGTTGTGGGTTGTGAGTTGTCGGTTGTGGGTTGTCGGTTGTGGGTTGTGAGATGTGAGATGTGAGTTGTGAGTTGTGAGATGTGAGTTGTGGGTTGTGGGTTGTGAGTTGTCGGTTGTGGGTTGTGGGTTGTGGGTTGTGAGATGTGAGTTGTGAGTTGTGAGTTGTGAGTTGTGAGTTGTGGGTTGTCGGTTGTCGGTTGTGGGTTGTGGGTTGTGGGTTGTGAGTTGTGAGTTGTGGGTTGTGGGTTGTGGGTTGTGAGATGTGGGTTGTGAGATGTGAGTTGTGAGTTGTGAGTTGTGAGTTGTGAGTTGTCGGTTATCGGTTATCGGTTGTGAGTTGTGGGTTGTGGGTTGTCGGTTATCGGTTATCGGTTGTGGGTTGTGAGTTGTGAGTCGTGGGTTGTGAGTTGTGAGTTGTCGGTTGTGGGTTGTGGGTTGTGGGTTGTGAGATGTGAGTTGTGAGTTGTGAGTTGTGGGTTGTCGGTTGTCGGTTGTGGGTTGTGGGTTGTGGGTTGTGAGTCGTGAGTTGTGAGTTGTGAGTTGTGGGTTGTGGGTTGTAAATGGCGAATGATGAGAAGTGTTTCGCATTAGGCCGAAGGCGGGAGACTTCAGGCAGCGGGGGTGCTGGGCTGAGTGATAAACAGATGCTTAAAAGCTTTAAAAAAACACTGGCTTTAATAAATTATAAAACCCTAGTTCAAAGAGTACTCTTCTTTATTTAGGCTATATTCCGAATGTAAAAACGCTCCAAAAATAGGGTGTGTAATTCGCGAATTAAGCATATGTAATTCGCGAATTGCACACTATACTTTTAGCAAATAAAAATTACATTATATAGTTTTGTCTGTCTTTTCAAGCACTTGTCTTGCTATTCCGCAATTAATTCCTCACTATATAACTTAATGGAAAATCAAACTACACCGCAGCGCATTAAGGCGATTTACCAAATGCTTTTTCAGATGGCATCCGGTAATCTTGCCTTTAGAATCTTAGTAACTGATCCAAACGACGAACTCGGCAAAATATCTAAAATGTTAAATAAATTTGCCGACGAATTACATCTTATCCAATTAAATTCCGGTAGCGAAAATCCTTCTTACTGCTACCGAAACTTAGTACATATAACGTTGCTTTTGAACAACAACTTTAAGATCAAAACCTTTACTTCTGATGCTCCTATATTTATAAAACATGCATCTGAAAACTTACTAGGAATGGATTTCAAAGAAATGCTTTCCGGACAATCTCACCATCAATGGGATCAAATAAAAAATCAACTCAGAAAAGATGGTAATTTCAGTACAACGCAACAACTTATTTTTATTAGTCCTGACAAACAAGCAATTCCTTCTTTTTGTACCATTTCCAGATTAGTATATACGAACAAGTTTATAATAAATACCTCAACCATTAGCCTACATAATGCAAAGGCAAATCTTATAGGAAATATTGATTCACCAACAGAATCAGCTGCAATATTGGCTCAAAGAGTATCCGAATACATTTTAATGAATTTGGAAGATCCCTTACCAAGTGTAAAAGAGCTATCTATAATGTTTGGAACCAATGAATTTAAAATTAAAAAAAGTTTCCGCCATTTTTATAATACTAGTATTTTTCAATTTTATAATGAACAGAGACTCAAAAAAGCACATCTTCTGATTGAACAAAGCAGCATTCCTATAAATGAAATAGCGATAATGAGCGGTTTTCCTAATTACGTCAACTTTTACAAATCATTCAAAAAACGATTTAATTACTTGCCAAGTACACTCCAGCGAGACAATCGTATTACTAATGAATAATCATTTTGGCTAACATTTAGCTTTTTGCATACAAATACTCCCGAAACGAAATAGCGTAATGATTTAATTATTAGAATTTTACAGTATAAAATCAATAGAAATTGTTATGAAATACGCTGAGAACATAAAAAATGGTATTGTAATTTTTGTAAGCTACAGCTATGCTTTCCTTTTTACTTATGCTGCCATCAGTAAAATTCTTGATTACAATGATTTTAGTATTAAACTTGGTCAATCTCCATTACTGAGCGCATTTGCAGGATATGTCGCTATTGGTGTGCCAATTTTAGAGCTGATAATAGTTCTAATGTTAATTTTTCCACAATGGAGGATAAACGGGTTATTTGCATCGTTCTGTCTAATGATTGCCTTTACAGCTTATATTTTCATCATCTTAAATTTTAGTTCAAATATCCCTTGTTCCTGTGGTGGAATTTTACAGGATCTTGGTTGGACTGAGCACTTGATATTCAATATCGCATTTATTTTGTTAGCTCTTTTAGGACTAATACTCACCTATCCAGACCAAAGAAATTGGCTTACAAAAATGAAAAAACTTCAATTTTCAATAGCATTAACTGTTGCAGCTTTATTAAGTATAACTTCAGTACTAGTGCTGTTTTTAATTTCTGAAGACATTATCCACAAACGAAATAATTTTATTCGCCGCTTTCCGTCCCACGCTGAACCTGCATATAACAAATATGACCTCAAAATAAATTCATATTATTTTGCAGGTTTCGATAAGGACACAATCTACTTGGGAAATTATACTACACCGCTGTATATAACAAAAATTGATACCGCATTAAAATCTAAAAATCGCGTAAAAGTGCAACTTGATCAACCCCAACTTCCTTTTAGGGATATCAAATTAAAGATAGTTTCTCCTTATTTTTTCGTGACAGATGGAACAGTACGTTCAATATTCAAAGGAAAAATGAAGGATTGGAAAGCTACGAGCCAATTAGGAAAAATACCCTATTTTACACTAGCTGAACCAATGGATGCTACAACTGTTGCATTAAGACTTACTAGTTATATTAAAAAGAACAATAGCTTAGTGACCTACGGCTTGAATGAAAAAAGGATAATAGCAGAAAATACAAACTTACTAAAAAAGCAAGTGGATGGTATTTTTGATACCGACGGTATGCTGCACTTCAACAACCAACTTGGCAAGTTAAACTATATCTTTTATTATAGAAATCAATACTTATCCATCAGTCCGTCGATGAAATTGACTGCTCAGGGCAAAACTATTGACACAGTACAGGTTGCACAAATTCAGGTTTCTCAAATGGCAAGCGGTGAAAAGCAAATGTCAAAACCACCCTTGATTATCAATAAAACCTCAGCAGTATACAGCAATTTACTATTCATCAAATCTCAGCGTATTGGCAGATATGAGGACAACAGGATTTTAAAAGAAGCCTCGATTGTAGATGTTTACAACCTTGCAAATGGTAGCTACGTTGGTAGCATGTATATTTATAATATCGACAATCAGGAAATGAAAAGCTTTCGGGTAAATGGCAATAAATTATATGCGCTTTCCGGAAAGTACCTGTCTGTAAATAGAATAAGCAAAAAGATAACTGATACTTATGACGTACCAAATAAAACACTACAGTAAACATACTTTAAAATATACCCGGCCGGTATCAGGGAAAAGGCTGAAAACCTGTGAATAGAGTAAGCCATAACCACAAATTTTTTATATTATGAAAAAATTAATTGTACCAATGCTGGTAATTGTTGCAGCAGCAACCAGTGCATTCAGTACGGATGCATCAGCAAAAAGAGGTTCATCTCTTGTACCGGGATATATTCCTAATAATCCACAAGGTACGGATTGTACACAAAAAAATGATTGCAGTACCGTGAATAACGGCCCTGTTTGTCGCGTAGGACAAGTAGACGAAGGAGCGCAATTATTTATTATGGACGCTAATGACGAGTGTATACTTACCGGTTATAAACCATAAGTAGTTAAAAAACAATGCAGTCCTTTCGGACTGCATTGTTACTATTTCCATGTCGGAGCATTCATCCCCTTAAGGTAATGATCAAACCATTCCTCAATTTTTGTTGTTAGGTCTATTGCATTTTCTTTCTTTCCCATACCATGTCCCTCATTAGGGTAAGCCAGCAGGATATGCGTTTTGCCCAATCGTCGCAACGCCATATAAAACTCAAAGCTTTGCCTCGGTTCTACCTGCGGATCTTTCAGTCCTGTCCAGGATAACAGCGGCGTATTCACATTCGCAGCATGCATCACTGGCGAATTCTTCAGATACCATTCCATATTCTCGTAGGGAGAGAGTTTCATCCTGGCCTGTCCATATTCCATTTTGAAAAAGTTTGGAATCCCTAAAATCTGGGCAACCGATAAGTAGGAACTTAAATAATTCGTGGTAGCGGCTCCTGCGACCGCACAGGCAAACAAATTACTTTGGGTGATAATGAAATCTGTTTCATTGCCTCCGAAAGAGTGTCCAATTAAACCAATTTTCGCATCATCAATTAGAGCTAATTTTTTTACTTCTTTCACTGCGGCTTCCACACAATCTAAGGCTGAAAATCCAACATTGCCAACCTCATAGGTAATATCCGGAAGCAAAACGAAATACCCTTTAGCAGTAAGATTGCTGATGTTAAAACCATCTCCGTTATTCATCTTGGGATTAACATAAGAATGCCGTTGGTACGATTGCTTTTCATAAAGATGTACTATCATCGGATAGCGCTTATTTTTATCGTATCCAGATGGGTAATACAAGAGTCCCTGTAAAGATTCACCCTTTACATTTGTATAATGTATCATCTGCAATTTGGTCCAGTTAAATTTTTTATGATGTGCATTACTCTCAACCACAGAATTAGCTTTACCGCCAACCTTTGCAACCATGATACGTCGGGGCTCATCTACAGCTTCTTCTACCCACGCATAATCACCTCTTTCAGATTTCATTATTCCGGTTACACTTTTATTCACATAGCAGATTTTTGTCATTCCCTTTCCTGGCTTCAATAAGTAAAACCCGTTATAGGAATAATCAACAGCCCTCGCACTTAATAGCAGTGAACTATTAAGGTCAAATTCTCCATTAGTAAATATCCTGTCGGCTATAGTTTGTGTTTGCTCTTTACTTTGTGCAACAATCCTAAAAATGATGCCCTGCTCACGTCCGTTTGTTAAACGTACTGGATTAGATCCGTCTGATTGAACTTTCCAGATATCAAATTGATCATACAACAAACATTCTCCTTCCGTAGTCCATCCGGGATTACCGTAGCCAATTTCCTCTTTCTCAGTATCACTTTCAACGCTTAAGGTATAAGGCAGATTACCGCTAATTAATCCATGAGTCCCCTGTGCAATATTATAAACATACCACTGCCCTTCCTTAAAATAGCAGATATATTTCCCGTTCCGCGAAGCTAAAAGATTGTATTCTCCACCAACATGTCTGCGAAGCACTAACTTACTTTGTCCAGTACCAAGATTTCTAATGTATAGATCCTTATCAGGTACCGATTTGCTCTGTGGCTCATAATCCTTTGCATTAAATGTCAAAGCAAAGCTTTCGTTATCTGGGAATGCGCCATAAGGCTGTATCGAATCTGTAATCTGCAAGAAGCTACCAGTTTCGGGTTCCCACATAGCTTGCTTCGGGTTCTTCGAATACCCCTCTGTCACAATGTGACGTGGATAAATATGTTTGTCAGCTGCATTCCATACCTGTACATCATTTTCTTTCCGCTCAATATCAAATTCCTTGCGTTGCTTTATTTTAAAGAAAACACGCTTGTTGTTCTTTGCTATAGTTAATTTCCTTGACGGTATTAAATTCATCGTTTGGGGGAATTTAACATCATTGGTAGAAAATGTTAGGAGTTTTTTTTCGCCTAAATCGTAATAAAAAAGTTGTGACTCCTTTTCATCATAATTCATAAAGGCAATTGCTTTGCTGTCATTTGACCAGCTAGGGTTTAGGAAAGGTCCTCTTTTTTCACTTTCCGCTATGATTTTTTGCTTTTTAATATCCTCCATATTTATAAGCAGTACTTGATAGGCATTTTCTTTTTTCACCGCCACTGCCATAAGTTTAGTATCAGGACTAACAGAAAAAGATTCTACTTCTGTTTCAGTGCGCAATAAAACACCATCTAAAGTATAAACGGATAACAAATTCCCAATTTTACCGTACTCCGATGCTACAATAAAAGCCTTAGAAACCGTAAAGGTTTTAACATTTCTCAATTTCCTTTCCACCCCATTCTTCAACGAAATAATATGAACGATGCTGTCAGGAGTATGGCAAACGAAATGATTAGCTACAAAAGCCCCGTCTTTACCCTTTGCAAAACTATAAAGTTGGGCAGACCTTCGGTGTTTAACAAATAACGAATCAGTTGAGCTATAATAGTTACGGTAGCTAATCCAATTTCCATCATCAGAAATCGCTTCGGCATCCATATAATGCCACTGGGGATAATCTTCTCTTGTTACAACCTTCTTTTGTAACACCTGCCCCATCAAAGGACAGGAAACGAATACAAAAAAAAGAAACAAAAAAGCGGAATGACAACTCCTATCTAAAAAGCTACGTCCAATACTATAAAATGAAGCCTTCATTAATAACCCGAGTTTTGAGGCCCAATATTAGGGTTCAGGTTCAACTCGTTCTGTGGTAGTGGCAGCAAGTTATCAGTGTTGTTCCAATCAGCTTTAATACCCGATAATGTCCTGTCTAGTGCACCAAAACGTCTCAGGTCAAAGAAGCGGTGGCCAAACTCACTAAACAATTCCACTTGTCGTTCATGCAGTATGGCATCCAGTATTTCATCTTGGGTAACTGCAGCAGTGTTTCCAAGACCAGCAGTATTCCTGATTACATTAAGATCCTCTTTAGCATTACTAAGTTCGCCTTGTCTTGCACGAGCTTCCGCACGAATAAGATACATTTCAGCAAGACGTAACACTATTGAAAATTCAAGTTGGGGAGTATTACTGCCTGTTTTCTTGTACTTATAAGCATGATACCAAGTGGTACCTTCTTTACTTATTGATCGAATCCATTTAGCCTTGCGTTGATCAGCTGTCTCAAATGCATTTATTAAAGAACTAGTCAATGCTACAGAATTTGGCGGACCTGCATTAAATATAAAAGTAGTACCCTCATCGGTATTCCTTGTTGGTGTCCTTGGAGCATATTGCCAGATGGTGGCTCTACTTTCTTTTAAAAACACGTTATTTAGTTCAGTAATCCATGTATAAGTACCAGTCTTATTCAGTACTCTAGAAGCACTGTTGACTGCCTCAGGCCACATTCCGGCATACAGATAGACTCTTGCCAATAAGGCTTGCGCGGTGTACGAATTAGGCCGCACTCGTGTCGGGTTGGTGTATTCCTCAGGCAACAATGTCGTTGCAGATTCTAAATCTTCAATAATCTTTGCGTATACTTCTGCTGTAGGCAAACGTTTTAGGGTACTGTTATATCTATAATCTGTTCCCGTAACGTAAGGCACATTAGCCCACAGCTGTAAAACATAAAAATGAACAAAAGCTCTGGCAAATTTTGCTTCCCCTGTTAACTGATCCTTATCAGCCTGCAAGAGTTTTGTCGATCCAGCTACTCCCTCAATTACAGCATTGGCAGCATAGATCTGACTATAGCTGTTATTCCACCAGTTTGCCAAAGTGGGATGTGTAGGAATAAGCGTATTATAGAAAAAATTAGCCGAGTTCTGCGTAGTATTTCCATACCATATAAGTTCATCGGCATACAATCCCATTTCTTTCTGCATTCCAGTTGTTTTTCCTGTTAGCATGCCATTGTCTCGCATTTGCGCAAAAACATTTGCCATTGCGCCATAGGCTGTATTTTTTTCTTCAAAAACAGCAGCGGTATCTAGTTCCGATACTGGCGTATCGTTCTCCGTAAATTCATTGCAACTATGAAGCATAAATACAATAAATAATAGAGTTACCATTGAAAGAATTCTGCAATAGCATACCGTTTTGGTACAATATCGTTTTAAAAAGGTATTGATATTCATATCTCTTGCTTTAAAGGTTAAAAGTTAAATTGTAAACCAGCTGTAATCATTCGTAGTGGTGGCAAAAATCCAGAACCGCTAAATTCTGGATCAGCCCCATTATAGCCCGTAATCGTGAACAAGTTTTGCGCCTCAACTGTTGCCTTGCAGTTAACATTTTTAAGCCACCGCTCCGGAAATTCATAGCTGATGGAAACATTCTTCAATTTTATAAACGATGCATCGGTTATGCCTGCATTACTGGCAGCATATCGGTAAAGGGCATTTTCGACTGTGCCGTTTGCGCCTGAAGTATACCGTTGGGAAGAAGCCTCATCTCCCGGAAATTGCCAACGGTCAACTATAGCGACGCTTTGGTTATTCATCGTACCAGCAACGCCCAACGTTCGCGGTGCATTATAATTTTGCTGCTTTGCAAAATTGAAAAGGAAATCAAATTGCCACCTTTGAAATCGTAAGGTATTTTTAATCCCTCCAAAATAATTCGGGTTTAAGACTTTTACCGTCTGCTTGTCTTCGGGTTCTGTCAATATACCATCTGCATTTACATCCTCAAAAGTGTAAATACCAGTTTCAGGATCAATGCCGGTATAATGATACACTTTTACAATATTCAATGGCTGTCCAATTACGTACGAATTACTGTAGGTAGAACTTTCAAGGTTTGGGAAAGAGCGCAGCTTGTTTTTTGAAGCCGAAAAATTGATTGCAGTACTCCAGTCAAAACCTGTAGTTTTCACATTAAGGGTGTTCAATGTAAGTTCAATGCCACGATTTTCAACTGAAGCATTAAGGTTCGACTGTATTTCCGTAAACCCCGTAGCCCCCGGTAACGGTATTCCTACCAATTGGTCGGATGACCTGTTGCGATACCATGCCGTTGTCAGGAAGATTCGGTCTTTCAAAAATCCTGTCTCTATCGCTATTTCTAGCTTTTTGTTGGTTTCCCATCCAAAACCGGCATTATACAAACGCGATGGTTTCAGCCCCATTATACCGTCATAACTGGCATTCGATGGTGTGTAGGTATCAAGGAATTGGTAATTCCCAATCTGGTCATTTCCTGTTGTCCCATAACTGGCACGAAGCTTTCCGAAACTCAGCACCTTATTGTCCTGTAATAATTTTTCGTAGGAGAAAAGCCAGGCGGCTCCTACGGCTCCGAACCATGCGAAACGTTTACCAGCACCAAAACGGCTTGAACCATCTCGCCTTCCGGTAAGGTTAATGATATAGCGTTCTTTCAGGTTAAAATTAGCACGGCTAAAAACCGATTGATACTTGTACACAGATTCGTCAAAAGCAAGTATCGAAGTATTGGTGGCTGCGGCAGGATTATAAATCATGCTATTACTGGAAAAACCACTGTTTAGGCTCGATAGTGATCTATTATTTTGACGTTGGAAAGCGCTACCTATCAAAAGATCTGTTTTAACAGCTCCTAATACAGGCTTCCAGTTTAGTTGAGGTTCGATAATCCACGAGTTCCTTTTGGTGTCGGTATAAAAAATCCGTGAAGTTTCACTACCAACTCCTAATGATGGGTTATACATTGTCGAGGGATACGTACTACTCTCATGATGATTGAGATCGGTATAGCCAAAATTGCTTTTTATTTCAATATTATCAAATACGTTATAGGAAAGTGTTGTACTGGCAACAAGGTCATAGGATTTAGATTTCGATAAGCCTTTTAAGTAGCGTAACGGATTCTCAAAAGTGTTGTTTTCCCAATTAAGGTTCCCTTCCGCATCATATAGTGTCGGAGCATTTGGGGCAAGTCGACGAGCCGGAATACTGAGATCGGTCGAGGGCTGGTTGTTATCCTGTATGCCATAGCCTCCGGTAAAAGCAATCTTAAACCGTTGGTCTACTGATGTGTGATTAATGCTTGTCCTCACATTAACCCGGTTGTAACCAAAATCACCAGGAAGTACGGTTGTTTCCTTACCATAAGTCCCGGACACCATAAATTGAGTTTGCTCAGAGCCTCCGGAGATAGAACCGTTTATATTGGTTATTTTTGAAGTCCCTCCCATTAATTCTTTCTGCCAGTTAGTAGATCTACTTTGGTCCCAAGTTCCATTAATGTCATAGGCACTTCCCGGATATGTCGTTATGCCGTCGTTCGCAAATGCTTCTACACGCATAGCAAGATATTGTTCCGTATTCATCATTTTCATAAAATGCGGAACGCTTCCGCCTCCCTGTGCTACCGAGGCGCTAAAACGGGTCTTGCCTATCTTTCCTTTTTTGGTGGTAATCAATACGACACCGTTAGCTCCACGCGATCCATAAATGGCTGTTGCATCAGCATCTTTAAGAACTTCCAGACTTTCAATATCGGCTGGATTGATGTTGTTTAGCGGATTAGTATTCATCGACATGATCGACATCGACATTCCGTTCCCGATTTCCTCACTTGAATACGGCACATTGTCAATAATGTACAAAGGTGAGTTGCCGCCTCTTCTCACACTGTTCTGTCCACGAATCTGGATGTTAAACCCTCCCCCAGCAGTTCCGGTCTGTTGCGTAATATGTACCCCCGCCATCCTGCCCTGCATGGTCGCCAGCACATTGGTCACCGGTTGGGTCTCGATGTCTTTGGCCGTGATGCGGGCAATACTTCCGGTGCGTTCTTTTTCTTTGACGGAATAGTAACCGGCATTGATACGGACTTCCTGCAAGGAGGTGATGTCTTCCTGTAATTGAATATGGATAGTCTTGCGGTAGTTTATGGGGATTATGGCTGTTTTATAGCCTATGTAGCTCACGACTAAGGTGTCATTGGCTTGCGCTAGGAGGGTGTATTTACCATCAAAGTCGGATAGAACGGCATAGTTGCTACGGCTTTTTATGGCGATGGTGACGCCAGGCAAGGGTGATTTGCCATCGGTTATGGTACCGTTTATTGGGTTTTGCTGTCGTTCAGACAGCATTGGCCTCAGTGTTTTGTTAGCTAAGGCGGGGCTGCTACTTAGTAGGAACCCAATAAGGATCAGGTAAGATAAAGCGGAAGCTGTGTTGTAAAATGAAGAATTTTTCATAATATTGGTTTAGTTTAATGAAACGTTAGTTTTGTTTGCGAGGGTTCTCTATACTAGTTTGCAGACGGGTTAGAGAACCTTTTTTTTTGAGTTTTTATTTTATCATAGTGAGGACATTTAGTTAATAGATTTTTAATCGTTCTTTTTTGCATTGCCCAAAAAAGAACCAAAAAACGCTAGCCTGAAAATTTAAAACTTAAAAACTACCTCGAAACTATGTTCCGCAGCCCGAGCCGTTCGCCTTTCAGGCTCAACTCGCGGACTGCTGCCACTTCGTTTTTTCGTTGTTTTTTTGACGTTTTTAATTTAAGGGCGGTTTTAGCGAAAGCATAATATTTATTTAGTCATAGGCGTTATAGGTTTTCTGATCACTGACCACTCCCTTCTTTCTTCATCAACCAGAGATCCAAAGGCATATCAATGTTATAAATGCTAGTATTAATAAGGCTTGTATTTGTTTGTAATATTTCATTGTAGTAGGTTGTCGGTTGTCCGTTTTCTGTTATCAGTTTTCGTTTTTGGGTTTTGAGTTCGTTTTGTGGTTAGCTAAAACATCCTGCACCATTAATAAATTCAAATTAAATTAATGAGATCAATTGCTCAAAGGATCGTGCGGTGCAGGTGTTTTTTAGTTAGCTGTTATCGGTTATCAGTTGTCGGTTTTCGGTTGATTTCCGTCACTTCGAGTGATTTTATAAAATAGCGATAGCCTTTTTATAAAATAGTATCGAGAAGGCGGTTATCAGTTATCGGTTATCAGTTGTCGGTTGATTCCGTCACTTCGAGTGATTTTATAAAATAGCGACAGCATTTTTAAAAAATTGTATCGAGAAGTTGGCATAGAAATTCCTGACCGGTTCAGAAAAGTGCATTTTCCTGACTGGGATTTTGTGGTTTAGTGATATAAACCACGGTTAACGCAAGGCGTTGGTTTTTTTAGGGGGGCTTTGTTATTTTATTCATGGTTTTTTATAGTTAATGGTTAATAGTGAGTAGTTAATAGTTTAAAGTTGACATAGGTATTCCAGACCGGTTCAGAAAAGTGTATTTTCCAGACTGGGATTATGTGGTTTAATGGCAGTAACCACGGTTAACGCTAGGCGTTGGTTTTTTTAGGGGGGCTTTGTTATTTTATTCATGGGCTTTTATAGTTAATGGTTAATAGTGGGTAGTTAATAGTTTAAAATTGGCATAGGTATTGCACACCAGTTTAGAAAATGCGGTTTTCCTGACTGGGATTGTTGTGGTTTAGTGACAAAAACCACTGTTAACGCTGGGCGTTGGCTGCTTTAGGTGTGTAGCTGTAGTTTACTCATAGGCGTGCGGGTTTTAGCGGTTTAAACTGCTGCGAGACTATGAAAAAAAAAGAAGCGGTGCTAAGAATGAAGTTGAGTTTTGCCAAAATATTAGGCAAAAAAAATGGCATGGAACTCAGCTTATATCGACCTAAGGTACTGGTATACCTGTACACGAATAAGTGAGCCCACGCCATGGACGTGAGCATCGTACTTATCATCCCGTGTACAAAAATTACCAGTTTTTAGGTCGGGATTCAAAGCGAATGCTTCAAATATTTTAATTGAAGAAACGCAAATATATGTATTCAATGACAAACTTACTAAAAAAATATCAAACTGGCACTATCGTGACACTAAATATCAATAATAATATATTCTTTTGTCTAAATGGCTAGTAAAACAAATAATAAATCTTTAGACACTAAGAAAGAGGCAGTTGTATTTCTGCTTGACCAATTCATTTGTGATTACATAAGGAATGAATGGTTACAAGTCAATGAGCCAGTTCTACCTCAAGCTCAAGAATTAGGAGTACATCGACACATTATAAAAAAAATAATAGAGGACCGACCCTATAGAGTACCGATCTCAACATTAGCAATCATTTGTTTTTACAAAAAAATTGCTTTATCAGATTTTTTTAAATTAATAGAAGCAAAATATGGTTCTAGAATAAATGATGATTTCATATTAAAAACAAAAAAAGATGCCTAGGCATCTTTTTTAACGTAAATATTTTAATATTATTTTTTCTTTAGTACAATCTTAGTTAAATATGTTTCACGAAACGCAATTGGAGTAAAATTGTGAGCACCTAATAATTTGGCAATTTGCAAAGATGTAATGGCAATCGTACCATGGCTAACTATACCATTAACAAATTGAGCTAAATTTTCTCGTAATTTATTTAGTGAATTCTCATCAATAACCTTAGAATTTTCGCTTGGATTTACATTCCACCCTTTGATACTTGGCGCCTGTAAAGTAACTAAAGTATGACTCATCCCAGCACCATACCTAGTTTTAAACCATTCCCCCGATTGCAATAATTGCCCAATATTTTCTCTGGTAATTTCACCGTGAATTGCCATAGATTTTGCCTCTAAGATCAAGTAGTGATTATCTGTCATACCCCATAATACGTCTGGACCATTTCCAAAATCACTTTCTGGTTCTTGTGCATAATATCCTAGTATACGACCGACATTTGCTAATGCATTTTCGAATTTACTTGAATTAACATCAGGACTAAAAATTAAGCTACCTAAAACTTCCTCTAAATATATTTTAAAGTCATGTGACTTATTAAATTGACTAATAAATTTTAAAACATTAGAAGACTGCTCTTCGTTAGCGCTGATTTTTGTATAGTTATGACCTAAAGCGGTTTGAAACATATGAGGCGTCGTTTTTGAAGCTTTTATTTGAAGATCATTCGAAGCTGGCTTGTTGTCCATGTACAAAAATTGAGCAGCTAACTGAAAATACCAACCATTTTGCTTGCCAGTCAAATCATTTATCTCAATTATTCTTTTTAAAATAACTTCTTTTGCTGCCTGATAATTTCTTGATCTATATAGATCAATTGCATCATTTTCAGCTTGCGCAATATTTAAATTCTTTATCTTCTCATCATTCAATTTATCAGATTCGACTCCAGACAATTCTTGAGAATGATATGCTCTCCACTCAGGGCTTTGTGTTAAACATAAATCAGTAGTTTCGCGAATTGTCACTAAAGAATTATCTTTTGATTGTCCATCAAGTAATGACAAGCCTATTTCCAATTGTTTTCTCGTTACAGCGGTAAAAAATTGCAAATTGTAATTATTTCCTAAAAATTGTAAAAGATCATTACCCATAAGATAGACCGTACAATAATCACTACCCGACCGTACAGCGCGACCCAGCCCTTGCTCAATTATTTGGGCTTTAAGGGATGCTTTTACTGAATCTAATCTCATCTCTGTGTACAGTTCTTTATAAGACGTAAAGGCAGGATATCCATCTATAATTAAAATCCTACACATGTTTGCATGCAAATCAATACCATCATATCGATTAATTAGTATATAAAGTCCTCCGTTAGATTTTTTTAGTTTTTCAATATTAACGTTTATATGTTCGCCACTTAGAATTTCACCTCCAACATTAATCCATTGTTTAGCTTTGTCGGCAGATGGAACTAATACTACAACGTTCACACCGTCGTTTGAATATTCTACAGCCAGCTTGTGCATATCTGCATCATTAATATTTGGGTCATATCTTCTTGGGGCTAAAATTAATCTTTGTCCTATATCTTTCCGGTCTCGTGGCACTAAAGCATTAATAATACTAACTTTATTAATCCCAAAATCTTTAATCAAATCAATTTGATCTTCAAAAGTAGCTGATAGAATATATCTATGCTTCGCTTCATTAAATGTTCTAATATTATGAAAAGGTACATGAATAGGTGCAATTTCAACTCCTCTCGGACCAATATAGCAATCAAATGAAAGTAAATCGTCAGCTATTAAACCCCATTTAAAAAGCAATTCTTTATCTTCAGCATACTCATTTAAAATTGCCAAGATTTCATCTTTTCTATCCAACCATGACCAATATGGAACTTTAAGAATCTTTGCATAAGGATCTCCATCCATTAATCTTCTATAACTTCCTGGGGCTTGAAATATTAAATCTTTTTCAAATAATTTTATTATACGTTGACTAATTGGATGGGAAGAAAGCAGTTTTAACGTAGTTACTTCTCGGGAAATGTCTAGACAACTATGGGCATCATCTATTACTATCGCACCTACAGAAATATTATCTCTTTCAAAAATTGATTTAGCATTGAACATTCTATGAAATGTACAAAGCAAAATGCTTTTGCAATTATGAAAATCAGCCGGAAATTGATTGCCTTCCTCAATTTCGCAAACTGGAATTCCATAAAGCTCAGCCTGTATTTTGGCCTGTTCAAGTAGCTGTTTATCTGGACATAAATAAAGTACCGTCCCAACGCCTTCTACCATTTTTGAATAAAGCATCATTAAACTTACTAAAGTTTTACCCGAACCTGTATTCATTTTGCATAAAACATCACGTTCATCTCTTTTGTCATTCCATTCTTTCAATACTTCTTCTTGGATACCGCGCAAATAGGCATATCCTTCCTTGTGAAAAAGGGTTTGAAAAAGATCAATTGGATCCATAGGTAATTTTCTTTCTTCCACAGCTTCTAGCTTCATTTTGAATATATTCATATATTTTTAAATTTATTATTTCGATTTATATTATTAGTTTATATATTATTTCCATAAAGAATTATATCAGATATTACATATAAAAGTTTTTTTTAAAAACCAAATTCAGTTTAAGATTGTGAATTATGATATTACATCACTGGTTATTAAAAAAATGAAACCCTCGCCTTAACGAGGATCTATAATAGCTTTAAATTAATAAACATACCTGTAATCTATAAGATGTAAGAGATTGTCCTTTAATGTTCCGTCACGTGTTGTTCTAAGGAAAGGAGGATTGCCATTAACTACATGTATATCTTCACCAGCAACCCATTGAGCTCTTGCATAATTCCACAAGAAAGTTTTAGCGCTGTTTGCAGGATTTTGCAACAGTGTTACAGCATCTGCCTTGGTCATCTTTATTGCTCGGCTAATTTCATAACCATTTCCAGTTTGATTTCTTGTTCTTGTATGGACAGCATAATGAGTTATTACTTCTTGACTATTTTTCCAAATTCCTGAAATTCTATATTCTGACATTTTATTCTTTTTTAAATATTATTTAATGTATGTTATACTATTGTTATCCTTTGAAAGCACAATGTATTTTTTCAAATTTAAACTCATTCAACACTTTCTAACGTACATTGTATCAAATGTATGTGCCTACTTGTCAATTGTTGGTCTACAAAAATTATTTTGTACTACCATATAAGATGATATCCGAAATTATATATCTTAATTTATCTTTAAGATCAAAATCAATTTCTAATTCCTCTGCTTTATTACACATTTCTAACAATTTTGAGAAATTGGTAATTTCATTATCAATTTTCGTTTTAAAAATATCAGACAGTCTCTTTATGTGACCAAAAGAACTTCTAGGACCATCAATCTTAGCCTGAATCTTCATTCTCAACTCATCAGGAGTTTTAATCGTTTTGGCTTCCTTTAATTCTTTGATAAATCTATCGCTGGTATTGAGAACACTCTCCATCGTTTTTAATGTTGCAAAGACGTTTTCGGGCTTTGTGGTATGAGAAATCTGCACTCTATTACTTTCAAATGGGTTTTGTTTTGGAAGTAAATAAAATCCATCTTTATTGGTCTTACCTACATTAATGATATTTAAAAAATTTAAGGAACCTTGTCCCAAGTCATTTGTTGAAACTTTAATCGCAGTTGAAACTTTACCAAACTCTCCGGCATCCTTTTTAAACTTTTCCGCAACTATGATTTCTAATTTTGATTCATTAATATGTGCTGATTTGATTTTGTATTCAACTCCTTGATTCTTTTTCATAAAATTATGGAATGCGAGCATTGATACAACAAATGCAAAATCAACGCCATATTCATAATATTTATCAATTGAGGTAATACCTCTCAAATAGGTAACACCATCATTCTCAACAAGACGATAACTTCTGTGCTTATTATAATTATCTGAACTGCTTGCTAAATCTTTAAAATATTGAATATTTTGCCTTGCCAGATCAGATAAACCATTTTTGAATAAACTATTAGCATACTTAGTCATCACATAAGCGTCAAGGTAAGTGTTTTTTGACTCATACTTAGCAACTGTTTTTAAATCTTGCTTCACTTCATCAACGACCAGATATTCATCAAAATGGAAAATGATTTCTTTTTTCTTTTCACCATCAATTGCAAGCATTTCCTCAAAAAGATTAATATGCTTAATTTCGGCTCTGATTAACTTTCGTTTATAATTTGTACTAAAATATTTGATCCGTTTATAAATAGTATCTATAAAGTCGATAACAATTACTTCATTTTTAATTTTTTCAATTTCAAATTCAGCATACATTTTTTCCTTATAAGGATGATCTTCCATCAATTCCCATAATTTCTCTACCTTAAGATTTCCCGTACTTTCTTCAGGATTAAGCGCTACTGATTTTTGTATAAATTTTTCTTCCATAGTTTTTGTTGGTTAATTAAGTTAAGAGTAAGCCTAAAATTATTTTAGGCTTGTTTTAGTTAAATGTTATCCTTTTGGAGGGTAAGGATCATTTCCATAACTATCTCTGTCTCTAATTTTACCATCCCTTCCATGAATAAGTAATTCGGATTCTTGATTTTTTGCAATTTCTCTTGCATAAGAAATTGCTTCTTGTTGAGTATCAGTAATCTTTGTCGGTTTAGAGTTGCCTTCTCCTTTAATTGCCCATCCATCTGGATGAGGTACTACATGCTGATTTTTTCCCATTTCTATTTTTTTAGGAATCGCTCAAATTTATCGGCATCGAGAATCTCCGAAAAAGAATACGTTAAAAATTTGCAGAGGAAAAATAAATGATTACTTTTGCACACCCGTAAAAGCGAATTTTCTTTTCAATAATTCGCGAAATTTGTCTAACCGTGAGAAGTTTAGGACTAATATTATATTAACGATAGTTTCTATAACAAATTTGCGCCCATTTTTTTGTAAGAAATTATTTAATCGACAAATGACCTGTATAATCGACGAATTACTTGATTATGCCAGTATGTCATTTTACACAAAAAAGCACATACTCTTTTTCTGTCATATTTTTCATTTATGACAGCTAATTTTTAAGAATCATTTTTCTGACTAATATGATATTTTATAATTAAAAATTTATAATTCTTGATTTTGTTGTTTTCTAGCTCTTTTTTTTGATAACTGCTTTAAATACAATAGATCCATTTCAATTCGAGTTTTTGAAAAATCTTTAATATTACAATAAACATCTAAGTGACACCTTTTAAGTTTACTACCACTCCCGCAAAAACAATTGTCATTCCTATTCATTTTTTTTGTGTTGAAAAAATACAATAGGCTAATTACTTGCTCAATATCATCCATTTTAAAAAGCTCTCTATAGTATTGTAAAATTCCATCTGAACCGTGCTCATAATCTCCATTTGCCCATTCTTCCTGACTATCAAAATATAACTGATTAGCTAAATAAGGAATGACATATCTTAAAAAGAAATCTTTAATGGTAATACCCTTTTGACTTACTAAGTCTGATTCCTGCAATGAGCTAACACAACAACTTCCATCCTCACTAATATGGCGGTCAGGAATATGTTCAAACTTATTGCCGGTTTCAAACAGCAAAGGAAATCCGTGCGGATAATTCCTTGGAATAGTTACTTTAATATCAAAACTATCCACATAGTTATCCGCAGCATCAAATATGGCTATTTCACCACATACCGATTTCTTTTTATCCTTCTCTGATAATTTGAGTTTCGGAAACATTTCCAAAACTTCATTGAGGTCCTTATTTAAATTTATCTTTTGCATAGGGTCTGTTTTCACCCACCACTTCTTTCAACGAAGCTATACTTGGGATAGTTGCAATTTGAGGCTTAATTGTAATATCACCGGTGATAGAGGTTGCTATATGTTGCGAAGACTTTAGGTATTTAAGCCAATCAAATACATATTGTGTATAGTAAAATCCATTGTCCTGGTCTGAAAAAATATACCTTTGTTCTTCGACTACCTTATAAAGCATCGGGTCAAAATTGGCTTTGTCTTTGACATATTGCCCCACAACAATTTCATTGCTTCCGGCATATGCCTGCATTTTTGCTGCTAGGCTGGTATGCAAACTATATGTCGCAATCTCACTGGTATTTTCTTTACCTGCCACACCCCATAACACTTTATCATCGTCTCCAAAATCAACTCCAATTTTCGTAAAAATTCTTTCGATACCATGTTGCTCAAAAACTCTTTTTAAATCATTTTTCACGAAATAACTGAATAAACCTAAGGCCGTAAGACAGTGCTGGGTTGATTTGCTCTTATCAATATTTTTCCCTCCAAAATACACGAATAGACCATCACCTTGAATCCTTTGGATAAATCCGCCAAAAAGCTGACATACATTTATTGCAGCTAATTGGATGGTATTTGTAATAATCATATTAGTTTCCTCATCATACTTCTTAAAAAGATTAGTTGAACCTTTAATATCAATAAATGCAGAAATAATATAATGCTTTTCAGTATTTGTTGTCCCTTTTAAATGACTGAAATGCGGGTGATGACCAATTAGTTGATTATTATGAGGAACAACTCCCATTCTATTTGCTATTGCTACTAAATCCGCAGAAAAAGAGAGTTCCGACCTGTTACTCACATAATCGCTAAACGTATATCTCCCAAGAGAGGCTGGTCCTGCAAGAGCTGTATATGCTCTTGATTCATTTAATCCTTTACTGATTTCGTTTCTGTTAAGAGCTTTTTCAATAATGTTCTGGTATTCTGAAAATGTATTCATAATTATATAGATTTTGTTATTAGTGTTATTGCGTAGATAAGAAGGAAGACAAATTCGACGATGATGATTCTACCTGCATAAAAAAGTTTTTGATATTTTGCTTTTAATCCTCCGGCTAGACTGTAAGCTTGGCAAGTGAGATCCAGCAAGAATTTTTTATCAGAAATATCATTGATTTTATTTGCATATTCTTCAAAGGTGTTATTTGTGACATCCTGAAAAAAAATAACTGAGCTATTTTTATCTGAAGCACTTTGAAGATACGGTGTAATCGCAATCAATGTTATAGTTATACTTGTAGCGGCTAGAAGCGCAATAATACCTAAGACTATAAGCGAAAAATGTGTGACATCTTCTGGTTTGGTAGAAGCCGCAATTGTAATAATACCACCAAGTATGGCAGTGTTCAGAGCAAGATAAAGGTTGCTTTTAGTTTGGGTGCTTTCAATATATGTGTCGAAACGACCGATAATAAATTTTGTTTGTTCTAATTTTTCTTTCATTCTTTTATGTTTTTTTTATATTACAGCAAATTAAATATTACTCCTTTTGCTTCTATATGCTGAATAAAAGTCATAAATTTCCAGTCGATGGAATTTTTATTAATAAAAACAGCATTAAGATATAAATGGAAGAAGATGATATAAATATTAAAGCATCGGCTGATGATATTAATACAGCAATAGGAACTATCGTCACAAACGAGTTTTTCAAGAAGCTGGTCGCATATACAATTAAACGTCTTCTGTTTCAATTTCACATTGTATATGATCCTGACAAAGGCTTCAAAGGACAGATGGCCGAAGATATTGTTTCAAATCTGTTTATTTCTTTTTTAGACGAAGGCGGTCGAAATTGGTATAAAAATAAATTTCCTGATTTTGAGAAACAGTTTTATAGTGCACTCGACAGTGAGATTTCCAATATTGTTTCTGGAAGTTATGTAAAAACTGAAAATGTAGAAGTGGAAGATGAAGGTTCAGTTCTTGATTTTGAAAGTATCGAATATAATGAATTGTATAACCACTGCATATCTCAATTAGAAAAGTCTGGAGCAGATATAGATGAATTACTTGTTTTTGAATGTATGTCAAAAGGATTATTAAGACGCGAAATAGCGGATGAATTAAAAATTCCGCCGGAAGGGATTACTGTCATTAGGAAAAGACTCGACAGAAAAATAAATCTTTTACGAAAACAATTAGAGAGTACTTGGTCATGAAAAAAACATATATAAAGAATATCGATGAAGCTCTATTAGATTCCATCAAGGAAGGTGATAGTACTTATATAAACAATGTCCTTACAGACGAGGGAATAGATCTAGATAAAATGAATATTATTGCTGAAAAGAATGTCAAAAAGATATTATTTCTGGCCAAGGCCAAAGCAAATAAAATTCATAATGACAGGCTTTTACAAGTGGCATTGACACTTAAAGAAGGAATTGAAAAAGGATTGGAAAAACCTATTTCTGTAATTAAAAATTTAATTGCAAGTAATGAATTGTCTTTTCAATTTAGAAATTTAGATCGTTTAGGCGAAACAGAAATTAAGGAAATCATTAAAGGTCATAATTTACTTAATATTTTAGAAGAACTGGAAAATAATGACGAAGACCCCGCGGTTAAGTAAAAGTGCAAATGCAGCCAAAGACCTTTTGGAGTCTTGTGGTTTAGATAATTTAATTGATTTTTCACTTGAATTATTTGCCAGTGGACTTGGGATAACTCTTATCGAAAAACCACTGGAGAATTGTGATGGAAGAATTATTTTCGGAAAGACGAAAACTCTTGTGGAGCTTAATAGCGAAATTGAGTTTGAAGAAAAAAAACGTTTTACTCTTGCACACGAAATTGGGCATTTCATACTTCATAAAAATATTGAAATTCATAATGATAACGAAGGAACTACAAGCTGGTTTAGCAACAAAGAGTCACAGGCAAAGGCGGGGAAACAAGAAAGCGAAGCCAACCAATTTGCCTCTGAGTTATTAATGCCCACTACACTTTTTATTGAAAAAATAAAAGGTAAACCTTTTTCGCCGGATCTTCTAAGGAGTTTATCTCAATATTTTAAGACAAGTATCACTTCTGTGATATTTAGATATTTTGAATTAGGAAACCATCCTATTTGCATTTTTTATATGCACAGCAATATTGTAAAATATTGGAAAAGACCTGATGACTTTCCATATTTTATTATTGACCGTACAAGGCTCGCACCTCCTGAGGATTCGGTAGCTGCCGAGTTTTTTGATAAGGGTAAAATATATCCCGGTAGTCTCTCCAAAAGACCTATCTGGAAATCAACTTGGTTTGATGTAAAAGATTGGGAAAATGAAAATCAATATAAGTTTTTTGAATATTGTATTATAAATAAAAAATACAATACTGCCCTAAGTGTTGTTTGGGAAGAATAAAAAAAACAGTAACAGTTCTACGAAGTCTCCTGACCTCGAATTACTAGCAGTTGTCTTAAAGCTAATGACGTCGAATTGCATTCACCTTTGAGATCGTCGCTCTACATCCATCCCTTATGGGGTTTACGGTAAATGAGTAAGAAGAATTTTGAGAGGCTATAATGGCTCTATTTTTATGGTCTATAATTAGGATTACTAGCAGTAAAACATTGAACTATACTCATGTGAGCAATAGTCCTTTAAAAAAGATAATCAATCCCTTTGATATGTAAGAAATGTTTCTGAATTTGTAAGATATTGATAAAAAATAATACGAATAAAAACGTAGCTAAACTTGCGCCTATCTTGCTACTTTGGAACAAAACAGATCGAGTTTATTCGCCTATAAACAAGTTAGCAGTAATGTTTTCAGACGTCGAAAAAAAAAACTAAAACTTTGAATTAGAACTATGAATTTTATTGTAGAAAATGAAAAATTAGAAATTCAATATATTCCAGGAAATGGTGCTTGGACTTATCAACTTATTATACCAAATACTAAAAATATAAAAGGAAAATGGGGAGATCTAAAAGTTTCTGGTAAAATTGACAATTTTGAAATCAAAAATAAGAATTTAGGTCCAATGAAAAACTCCGACAAAAAAATGGCGTTAAACTCTGAAATTAGAAATTCTATTGGAAAAGGCGCTGGAGATTTTGTCAATGTTACACTTTTTCTTGAAAATCAAAACGAAGAAAAAACTAATGAAAATGAAATGATTTTTGAATGTTTCAAAGATGCTGAAGTATTGAGTATATTCAACAAACTCAAAATTGATGAACAAAATGAAATAATTCTGAGCATAAATTCAACAGCTACAGAAAATCAGAAAGTGGAAAAAATCGTGAAATTTATTGCAAAACTTGAGCAATTAAATTAAAAAACACTACTGCCAATAGCTAGAATTTCGTTGCGTGCGCAGCACGAACACCCGAGTCCCGATAATTATCGGGACGAACGGACGTAGTAATGAAACTCCTGTTGAACGGAACCGATTACATGTCCGTCAACTATGGAGTTATCGTAAAGTTTTGAGAGAGAATGTCAAGAGGATTTAGTGTCCTCTTTTTTTTTATGCTCTATAATCAGGATTACTAGCAGTAAAACTACTGAAATGTAGATCTATAGAAGTACGAAAGGCCTGCGGTGAATAAAAGTCCTTTTGATGATTTGTAATAAATTATTTATATATTTGATAAGACATAATACATGACCGTTGTCAGACCTATCTCTCTAAATGTGGGGTGATAGGTCTGATTTTATCAGATATATATGCTAGTTGTACCTAATGCTAAAAAATGACGGTGCAAGATAGAAATTATCTACTATTTTTCAACTTAATTCATCACAATACAATTAATAAATTTAAAAATGTAAATTTGTAAGTATAAAATAAATTAAAAAATGAATATTGAGTTTAATTTAGATAATGAAGAAACTGTTTTTTTAAATCCAGTAAAAAATATAATTGATGGTAATCATTTTTTTAATTTAATAGATTCTGAACAAAAAATTTGGATGACATTACAGTTGAATGGTAATCATTTTATCATAAAACAAAAATCTAATTTAATAATTGATGATTCCGAAACAATTGAATCTAAATTAGATGACCTAGTTATAGAGATCATTCAAATTGAACAATCTGGAACAGATAGTTTTGTTGAAAATTCTCAAGGCAATGATGATCCATATAATCCTGATGATATTAAAGTTAGAACTGATAAATTAGCAATACCAACACTATATCAGATGATGGAAAGTGGAGATATTGATCTAAATCCTGACTTTCAAAGAAATTTGGTTTGGGAAAATTTTGAAAAATCTAGATTAATTGAATCTATCCTTTTGAGAATTCCTTTGCCTATGTTTTATTTTGCAGAAGATAATGAAGGAAAATTAACTGTAGTTGATGGTTTACAAAGAATAACCACCATTAAAGATTTTATGGATAATAAGTTTCCACTCAAAAATCTACAATATTTACAAGATTCTTGTGGTGGCAAATATTATAAATCTTTAAATAAAAAGGTTGGAATTGATAGTAAATATTTCAGATGGTTTAATCTAACTTCAATTTCCGCAAACTTTATTGACCCAAGTTCACCATATAATGTAAAGTATGATATTTTCAGAAGGATAAATACTGGCGGAAGACCATTAAACAATCAAGAAATCAGAAATTGCTTTACTGGTCAAGGAGTAAGAGATGTTCTAAAAGAAATGGTTTCATTACCTGAATTTGCAAGTGCAACAGACAGAAGTATAAAAAGTAAAAGAATGGATGACCAAGAAATCGCTTTGCGATTTCTATTCTTTAATTTGTTAAATACTCTTGATGGAAATATTGAAGGATATAATGGTTATATGGATTCTTCTCTAGATTGGTTTGCAGAAAATCATAAAAAAACAAATAAAGAAGATTTAGATAAATACGTTATAGATTTTTCGAATGCTATGAAAAATGCAGAATATCTAATTGGTAAAAAATACGCATTTAGGAAAATAACTCCAGTAGACCTAGAACCTACTTCATATAAACAACTAATTAACAAAGCTTTATTCGTATGCACTTCTGTTTTGTTAGCACGTTATGATTTTGACAGGGTTAAGGAACTTAATGATAGTTCTTCATTATTACATCTCCTAGCAGAAGAAATTAGAAGTGATGATTCTTTATTTAATTATTTGTCATACGGGACAAATGGTTGGAACAATTTAAATTATACGTTTAACAAATTAAAAGTATTATTTAATAACAATATTCGATATTAAAAATGATAAAATTAAAAATTTCCAATTTCAAGTGTTTTTATGACATCGAAATTCCAATTAATGAATTGACAATTTTTGCAGGTGCTAATGGTAATGGAAAAAGTACTTCAATACAAGCTCTATTACTTTTACGTAGAACTATCGAACATTGTGCTAAATGGGAAGGTAATGCATATAATTTAAAAGAACTTAATGGTTTAAATGTTGAGTTAAATGGTGCTTACTGCTTAAATTTAGGAAATAGTGAATATTTACTTCCAATTGATTATACTAAAACTGAAATAAATCTTGGTTTAATAACTAAAAATGAAGTCTTTTCGATTAATTATAGTACAAACCAAGGTAATGATTTATGGATTACACCTATTGAACCTTTAGTGAATAATTTAAAAGAAAACCCACTTTATTTTCAAGAATTCTATTACCTAAACGCAGAACGTTTAGGTCCAAGAATTGCTCAAAATATTCAATTTTTTGACTATGAGAATACTGGATACAAAGGGGAATACACTGCACAAGTAATATCAAATTTAAACTACAATTTTAAAATAGAAGAAGGAAAAATATTTGACGAAAAATTAAAAGGTAACAAATTTTTTATCAATCACATAAATGCTTGGTTAAGCTACATACTTAATGGAACAACTATTACACCTCATTATGATGACAAAACACATTCTGCAAGAATAGAAGTTCAAAATAGTTATTCAAAAGGTAATCCTATAGTTCCAACAAATACTGGTTTCGGTATTAGTTATGTTTTACCAATCATAGTAAGTGGATTAATTGCGAAGAAAAATAGGCTTTTAATTGTTGAAAATCCCGAAGCACATTTACATCCATCTGCTCAATCAAAAATGGGAGAATTTTTATCGATTATTGCTAATTCTGGTGTTAAAGTTATTGTAGAAACTCATAGTGACCATATATTAAATGGAATTCAACTTGCGTGTGCTAAAAATAAAATAGATAACAATAAAGTAACTATAAACTATTTTGATAAGGTTGAAGACTCTATTCAACCACAAATTAATAGTATTTCAATTAACCAAAGAGGAGAACTTTCGGATTGGCCAAAAGGCTTTTTTGATCAAAGTCAGAAAGATTTTTCAGAATTGTTTAAAATTAGAAGAAATGAGTAATTTTTTTTTAAACAATACTTCTTTAAATACAACTGAATATCAATTATTTAAAAAAGGAATTCTCGATTTAGTTCTGATAGAAAAAAAGGAAAGTCATACTTTTTGGAAGAACCCGTCAATATATAATTTACCGATAATTACAGAAGAATTATATACCAAAATAAGTGGTCAGGAAGAACAAGAAATATATAGATTCATTGAGCAACAACTTAAATCTTGCGAGGTTGATATAAATACTGAAGAAGAGGCAAATTCTTTTTGTAAATCTGAATGTAATGGTTTTTTAGGAATAGACTTTTCTCAAGTTCAATTAAACGAAAATAAACAAGTAAAAAATAAAACTGATTATGAAAATTGGTGCTATATGTTTCATTCAAAACCTGAAGAGCTATTAATTAAATCAGAAAATATTGCAACGATTCATTTAGCAGATCATCACGGAAAAAAAGAACTCGGAGAATTTTCCGAAAAATTAAAACACTGCCCATATATTG
This sequence comes from Flavobacterium acetivorans, assembly GCF_020911885.1. Lineage (NCBI taxonomy): Bacteria > Pseudomonadati > Bacteroidota > Flavobacteriia > Flavobacteriales > Flavobacteriaceae > Flavobacterium > Flavobacterium acetivorans. The sequence goes on along the minus strand of NZ_CP087132.1, from coordinate 2,431,982 downwards.
TTAATATTCAATCAACTGATTGGGGAGGAAAGAAATTAATTAGAAAAATAAATGCTGATAATTCAATAGATTTAGTATTGTTTTGGACGGAAAGGGAATATGCTTTAAAAGTTTTTACAACTGGTCGAAATCAAAAGGAAACTGAAATTATTTCTAAAATAATATTGAAAAAGTATAATAAATAAAAGCACTAGGTACAATTGAGTAGACGGCTCCGCCCCTAATGGAACGGAGTGCGCCTCTCACACCACCGAGCGTACGGGTCACGTACTCGGCGGTTCGCAAAGAGATGGATTAAGTGAGATGTAAACATCGGTCAATGATTGATACCCTTTTTGTTTTAAGCGTTTCAAGGTTATGGTAGTTCCCAAGATTGGACTCTGAGCAATTGCCCAACCACCTTTGCGAGTTCGACTCCATGCATAGGCGTGGTCTTGATCAATTCCTAATCGAATTAGGTTTTTCCTTTTCCTCTCAGGTTTCTTCCAATCGTGCCAAATGCAGTATCGAAGTCGGTTTCTGAGCCAGCCATCTATATCCCGTAATTTCCCCATGATACTCGTTCCTCGAAAATAGTTTAACCATCCTCGTTGGATTTCGTTTATCTTGATAATACGGTCTTCTAGTTTGACTGGTGCAGTTTTGCGGCTAATACTTTTGAGCTTTTCTTTTAGTTTCTTCCAAGCCTTTTCTACTACTACCAACTGGTATTGGTTTTTGCTCCCTTTTTGATACGTAGGTACAAACCCAAATCCCAACAAGCTAAAGTTCACAGGACGTCTAATCCCGCTTTTATCAGCATTGATGGTAAGTTTGAGCTTCGTTTTCAAGAATTTGGCAATGACAACTGCCGTGGCTTTCGCCTGATTCTGCGATTTAGAGTAGATACTGAAATCATCGGCATAACGTACAAATTTTAGTTTACGTCTTGTCATTTCTTTGTCCAACTCATTGAGCAGGATATTAGACAATAACGGACTCAAGGGAGAACCTTGCGGAACGCCTTTTCTTCGTTTTTGTAGTTTGCCGTTAATCAGTATCGGTACTCGCAACCATTTACGCATCAGGCGCATCGTGGTTTTGCATTTCACTTTTTGGTACACCAAATTCAACAGCAAGCAATGGTCAACTTCATCAAAGAAATTTTTCAGGTCAATGTCCACAATGTGGTTCAATCCCTGATGGATGTATTCCCTCGCTTGCCCAACGGCTTGTCGGGAGTTTTTGCTGGGTCTAAATCCAAAACTGTTAGTACTGAATTCGGGTTCAAATAGTGGCGCTATAACCTGTGCTACGGCTTGTTGGAACACTCGATCGGTAGTGGTGGGAACTCCCAAAAGTCGTGTTTTTCCGTTGCCCTTGGGAATCTCAATGCCCAAAATGGCTTGTGGCAAGTAGTTTCCCTCTCTGACGGCTTCGAGCAATTGGTCTTTCCTTTGGGGAAATAGCATTTTAAGTTGACTTGTTTTTATACCATCAACTCCTGCGCTTCCTTTGTTGGAAATCACTTGCTCTACTGCTTTTTGCAGATTGTAAGGATGTACTACGCTCTCAATCATTTTGTTGTTTTAATCGTTTAACCTGTTCTTGTTTTTCAGGGCTATAACTTGCGTTATTCCGTTGAAAATTAAGAACCATTTTGCGTTCGGTCCTTCCTTGTTTGTGAGTCCTATGCGGTATCTATTCGCAACTCGTTGCCCCAAGTACTATGACCTCTGCTGACTTCTTGACATAACCAACTCGTGGTTGCCAAGACCTCCCCTGGTAAGAACTTTTTCCTTTGTCCAATCTCTGCGGCATCTACTGAAATACGATTTTGGTAACCTTCGGACGTTGCAATGGTGTGCTTGCTTATCCTCGTATAACAGCCTCTTATGCCGTTTCTGTTCGTCAGTACCGGACTTTGTCGTTTCGCTTCCTTCAGTTCTGGTTTCACAACTAACAACCTTGCGACGTACTAATGATTCGGGGTTTCAATCCGCTCATAAGGGACTTACACCCTCTGGAAAAATAACACTCTGCAAGTTTGATTTATAATCCGAAATTTGTATTTTTCAATTTTTAATCGAGCTTACAGAGTGTGTCCTGCTCATGCAGGGCACACACACACGCTACAAGCAATTTGGGGATTTGGCTTAATGGAAAAATTGGTTTGTATTTGGAAGATTTGGCAAATCCGAAAATAAGGCTTAATTTAACCCCAAACCACTTGTAGCAAGGGAACGTTGTGTAAAATACTTCAAAAATGACGAAAACATTAACAATAAGAATTAAGAATTTCAAAGATTTATTAGAATTATCTTCTCTTCCTTTTTATTGGAGAGGACATTCTAATGCAGAATGGCCACTTCAAACAAATCTTGAAAGACAAATTGATAAAACATCATGTGTTCCATCAAGTGAACTAAGAATTCTAAGAGAATTTAAGAGAAAGCAGCATTTGTATGAATCTTCAAAAGATATAGTAACGAATGATTTTGAGCGTATTGCTAAAATACAACATCATGGAGGTCCAACAAGACTATTAGATTTTACAAAATCGTTACTAGTTGCTTCATATTTTTGCACTGAAGATTTTGATGATAAAAATGACGGTGCAATTTGGGGCATAAATATTAGTAATGTTAATGGTGCTCATTCAAATCCAGAAGTCGAAAAAATGTTAATTGAGTTAATCTTTGGACAATCCAGCGATTTGTTTTCAAATTATTTAAATGGAAAGCTAAAAGAACAAACAGTAGTTTTTATAGAACCTTTTTTACTTAATCATCGTCTTCAAGTTCAACAAGGTCTTTTTGCTATTCCTTTGGATGTTAATATTCGATTTATTGATAATTTAAACTCTCTATTTGGTATTAATATTAATGATGAATTATCAAAAAACATAATTGATTTCAATCATGAACCATTAAACATGGCTGAGGATTTTATTAAATTTTTTGAATGTTCAGTAATCAAAATAATTATTCCAAAAGAAGTGAAAAGAGCAGTCAAACTAAACATTAAAGGGTTTGGTGTAAAAACCGAAATGATTTATCCAGACATAGATGGGTTTTGCAAAAGCTTGGTGTCAAATTGCGAAGATCATTCTTCAACTTTTAAATTCGAATAGTACTGTACACAACAGCTAAGTTTTCGTTGCGTGCTTAGCACGAACAGCAAAACGACAGCGAACGGACGAAGTAATGAAATGAAATTCAAGGCTATCAAAACGAAATAAAAACCAGCTGTAAAGCTTATCAGTTCGATCGCCATCAGATATACTGACGTTGGCAAATATATTATGAGAAAACTACAAACGACATTATTCCTATTTCTTTTTATCCAATTAAGTTTTGGGCAAAAACTAAATATAATAAATAATCAAGCAATTCAATTCAGTATAAAACAAGAAAAGGACACTGTTAATTTTATATTAATTGACACTAAATTAGATCAAATAAAACCAGTTTTTTTATTTTGTCAAGGTTCTTTACCAATGCCATTATTCGTAAAACCTGAAAAAGAAAATACGTGGATGATTGGAGGTGGAATAACAAATTTCGACCTAGATGAAATAAAAAAGAACTATCATTTAGTTGTAATTTCAATGCCAAAAACCCCAGTAATTGTTGCCGAAAAATACCTAAATAAATCGTACTGTTACATTCCAGATGAGAAAGAACCTAATGAATTTGATAAAGAATATGTAAAGACAGATTTTTTAGAGAATTATGAAAGTAGAGCAGAAAAAGTTTTAACTTTTTTGCGAAAACAAAAATGGGTAGATAATTCAAAATTAATAGTTGCTGGACATTCTCAAGGTTCAAAAGTGGCAACATTAATTGCTTTGAATAACAAGAAAGTTACACATTTGGGATTATTTGGTCCAAATCCATTTGGTAGAATAGACCAAAACATTAGACATTATAGAAAAGAAGCTGAAAGAAAAGAAATTACTTGGCTAGAAGCTAATGATAAAATTGAAAAGACCTATCAAATGTATAAAGACTCTTATGATAAAGATTCTTTAATTAAAAAACCTTATTTATTAGCTTGGAAATCATTTTCAAGACCTTTGCTAAATGATTGGCTACAAATTAAAATACCAACTTATTTAGCATATGGCACAAATGATATTGCTTCAGATCTATGTGATTTAGTTCCTTTATTTTATATCCAAAACTCAAAAAATAATTTAACATATAAACGATATTTAAATTTAGAGCATAACTTTTTTGAAGTTAATGAAGACGGAACTGCAAATTACGAAAAAGAACATTGGAAAGAAGTTATGAATGAATTTATAAATTGGACAAAAAAATAAATACATCTGCCTACAGCTCAGGTTTCGAGGTCTTGAAAAGCCAACACCCGAGCGACAGCGAACGGACGTAGTAATGAACCCGCGGTTGAACGGAACCAAACCTAAAGTTGTGAAAAGTGAGAAGTAAGTTGTGAATAGTTAGGCAAAATCAGAGTAAGTTTCCACTGTACCCCCGCCCTTATATTTTTATCCTAGAAAATCCGGGCAAGGATTTGAGCGTTGGCCGGCGGGAGTGACCCCCGAGTCGAGTGTGCAACACGAGCGGCTGGGGTCGCGATAGGGAAATGCTCCCGAGATTTTCGGCCCCGATGGCGATCGGGAGCAACTATTCAGGCTTGATTTTTTTGTTACTTTTTTTATCAAGGAAAAAAGTAAAAATAGCTGCTATCCCCTACTCGTTATAATATGTACGTCAAGCCATCCCTTATGAGGTTTACGATAAATGAGTAAGAAGAATTTCAAGAGGCCTTTGCGCCTCTTTTATTATGCTCTATAATTAGGATTACTAGCAGTAAAACTATTGAAATGTAGATCTATATAAGCACGAAAGGCCTGCGGTGAATTAAAAAGGCTTTTAATGATTTGTAAGAAAAATTGAATATATTTGAAATATAATAATGCACGATGTTTATCACTACAATCTAACCAAAATTAGGTGTATAATAGCGACCACGTCATTACTATATACTAGTTGTGCGTCATTTTAAGACCGACCGTAATCAAATAAAGAAAACTTTATGACAGGACCAAATAAAGATATTAAATTCCCACTTGACAATTATGACAGACTTTGCTTTTTGAAGAATGTTATTAAAAATCCAAATATAATTGTAGGCGACTTTACGTATTATGACGATTTTGAGAATGTTGACAACTTTGAAAAAAATGTAAAATACCATTTTGACTTTGTCGGCGACAAATTAATAATCGGAAAGTTTTGTATGATTTCTTCTGACGTGAAATTTATAATGAATGGTGCAAATCATTTGACAAATGCTCTGACAACTTATCCGTTTGCGATTTTTGGAAACGGTTGGGAAAACGCAATGGACAATAAATCTTACCCACAAAAAGGTGACATAAATATTGGTAATGACGTTTGGATTGGCTACAATGCAACAATAATGGCAGGAGTAACAATTGGAGATGGAGCAATTATTGCGACAAATTCGACAGTTATAAAAGATGTTGAACCTTATTCGATTGTCGGAGGAAATCCTGCTAAGGAAATTAAAAAGCGATTTTCCGAAGAAACAATTTCAAAATTATTAGAACTAAAATGGTGGAATTGGGACATTGAAAGAATAACAAAAAACATTCAAAACTTGACAGACAACAAAATTGACAAATTAACCGAATAAAAAAAACGAACGCACAACAGCTAAGTTTTCGTTGCGTGCGCAGCACGAACAATGAAAGCTGTGTTGAACGGAACCGGTCACTGGCAGGTACTATGGAGTTATCGTAAAGTTTTGAGAGAGAATGTCAAGAGGCTATCGAGCCTCTTTTTTTATGGTCTGTAATGAGGTATTACTAGTGGTAAAACTACTGAGATGTAGATCTATGTAACTGCGAAAAGCCTGTAACAAATAAAAAGTCCATTTGATGATTTGTAAGAAAATTTGAATATATTTGAAATATAATAATGCGCGATGTTTATCATTCCTTCATTTAAATCCAAAAGTTTAAAAACAGAAAAAACAGAAAATAATTTACTCTAAATTTGCTTACCCTCCTTACCCTAAAAAATCCCTCACTAAAAGCAGGTATTTTGTTAATAACAATATACTTTTTAAGGGTTTCATTTGTTTACTTCATTTTGCTTTTTAGTATGTTTGTAGCTAAGACTATTTACTGCCATATTGGAAAATAATCTTTAAAAAAGAACAGCTACTTTCCCAATTGTGTACACACTGTATGCACAATTGAGTAAGTGTGATTGTAGGATCAAGTCTAAAAAATCATAAAGAAACAAAAACACAATGAGTGATTTAATGCCAAATAACAATAACTTCATTCTATACACCGCTCCAAACGGCAATGTAAAAATTGAAGCCTACCTACAAGATGAAACCATTTGGCTGACCCAACAAAAAATGGCAGATGTTTTTGGCGTAACCAAATCAACTATTAGTGAACACCTTAGCAACATTTACGAGAGTAGCGAATTAGAAAAAGAGGCAACCGTTCGGAAATTCCGAACAGTTCAAATCGAAGGCGAACGCGAAGTAACTCGTAATTTAGAATACTATAATCTCGATGCCATCATTTCGGTTGGTTACCGTGTCAATTCTTCCAAAGCAACCCAGTTTCGTATTTGGGCTACTAAAGTTTTAAAAGAATACATCATCAAAGGTTTTGCTATGGATGATGATAGATTAAAACAAGGCACCACAGCCTTTAGCAAAGACTATTTCAAAGAATTGCTCGAAAGAGTTCGCTCTATCCGTGCCAGTGAACGTAGAATTTACCAACAAGTTACCGATATTTTTGCCGAGTGTAGTATTGATTACGACCCAAAAGATGAAATCACCAAAAGCTTCTATGCTATGGTGCAAAACAAATTCCATTTTGCCATTACAGGTAAAACCGCTGCCGAAATCATTTACCTAAAAGCCGACAGTTCCAAACCACAAATGGGATTAACCACTTTTAAAAACGCTCCCGAGGGTAGAATTTTGAAATCCGATACGGCTATTGCTAAAAATTACCTCGAAGAAAAAGAAATAAAACAACTGGAACGTACCGTATCGGGCTATTTCGACTATATCGAAAACCTAATCGAACGCCAAAACTCCTTCACCATGGAAGGCTTAGCAGAAAGTGTAAACAAATTTTTAAACTTCAACGAATACAAAGTTCTAGAAGGCTTCGGTAAAATATCACACCAGCAAGCGATTAATAAAGCAGCCAAAGAATACGATACCTTCAACAAAACGCAAAAAATAAACTCCGACTTTGATAAGCAAATCCAAGCATTGAATCTGAAAAATAAAAAGAAATAGTGTTTATTAGCATAATTAAATGTTAGAAATATCTAATAATATAAAAAATGAATTAGTTGAGAATAGGTGCTGAAATATTAGAAAATGAAATAATTGAACGTTATCCTGGTGTTCTTGACATAATGCTTTGTGACCATACCACAAAAAAAATATTTTTTGGGCTACTGAAAATTACCAGCATCTTGGAAAATCATATAGTTTTGATTCTCAAATTTTACCAGAATTAATTACAGGTGAAAATGGTAATATCATTATGCCTCGTGTTCACAAAAATAAAGCTTTACAGCTGTCTCGATTTACAGCATTAAAATTTGATAATGTAACTTTAGATAAAATTAAGCCAACCAATAATAAGTGGTTTGCAGATAATAAACTTATAATCGAAGTTGCAGAGCAGTCTGAAGAAGATCGATTCAAAAGGAAGCGGGAAATATACAGACAATTGAAACAGGCTTTGAAGAACAATGGAAATCAGATTGATAGTCTTTTTTTTCAAGCTCGAGAAATGGAATCCTACAGAAATGAACTCAGACAGTCTAAAAATTACAGTTTGAGTGATAAAATAATTATGACATTTAGCAGGTTTAATGATTATGGTCTAAATTGGATAAAACCGGTAATAATAGTTTTCTTTCTAACATTATTCGTGTATGTTATAATCCTTGCCGGCATATCGGATAAAATTCTATTTTCATTTTCATGTGATCCTTATGATATTAAAAATACATTTGAGGTCTTCATGACGAATTTTAAAACATTTTGGAATTTATTTAATCCTGTCAGAAGAACGGACTTAACTTATGGTAAGACAATTCAAACAGATTGGATTTATTTTATTGACTTATTGCATCGTATATTTTTAGGAATTATGATTTTTCAAATAATTAAGGCATTTAGAAAGCATGTGTCTAGTTAGAAAAGCATACTTTTATTTAGACCTATATTAGGATATGTATCTGATTTCAAAAAAGGCTCAGATTATAAAATCGAGCCTTAACTTTTCAACTTACACCCTTTTTGGGACAGTGTCGCACAAAATCCTCGTTTAGTCCAAGTAGTCCTATACTCACATCTTTGTTTGCTTCATTTCGCTAATGACTATCTCCACAGCTGCTATTAGTTTTCTTTCTAGATTACATTAAGTCGTTAAAATCAAAGAAGTTAAACTTTTTTATAGTAATGCACTATATAACACTAAATTCAGTATTTTTGCATAGTGAAACAGTCAGTAAACATAGCAACAATTTTTCCCAAACACTTGTTTTGGGATATGGATCCTAGTAAACTTAATCTTTCTAAAGATAAGTCTATTATTATACCAAGGGCTTTGTATGCAACAACTCCAGATACATTTGAAACAGATATTCTAAAATTAGAAGAATTATATTCTACTAAAGACATTGTTAAATACTTAAAATTAACAACAGAGAGTATCAGTAACAAAGTTTGTATAAGTGTGGCAAAAAGATACAATGTAAAACCTTTTCTTCGTTTTTCGCTATAATTCATGAAGGCAGTTACTCCAGCAATAATAAAAGCCATTATAGAATTACAAACATTACCAACAGTATCAAAATTTACTTTAGGGGGTGGTACAAATCTAGCATTACAATTCAATCATAGAGTTTCTGATGATATTGATTTCTTTTACGATGGAATAATTGGCAAAGAGGGGTTTAAAAACATCGAAAATGAAGTCAAAAACTACTTTGGTACAAAAACAAAAAGCTTTGACGATCCCTGTGATATAAACGACCAATATTGCTTTCTGCGTTTCTTTCTTGATTTAGAAGATGGTGTAACTATAAAAGTAGAGATGCTTCAAAATATGAAGAATTTGTTTGAGGTAGAAGTAAATCAAGGAATAAGTTTACTTTCAAAAAGAGACATTGGTTTGTTCAAATTAATCAGCACCTCAAACCGTTCTACCAAAAAAGACATTTATGATTTAGACTTCATAACCGATTCAATTTCATTAATCGATTTATATGAAGACTTAAAAGTCAAAACACTTAAATTCAATAAAGAAGAAGATAAAACAATATTTGATTTAAGCAAAAATAAAACCCCGATTGACAATCCCGAATTATTATTAAAATTTGACGATAATTCCGATTATTCAAAGTTTCCATCACATACAAATGATACTATACAAATCATCGAGGGAAGCAAAACTTGGATTGAAGCAAAAATAAGTTGGCGTTCAAAAGTAAGAAGATTGTACAGCCATTTAGGCAAAGATTTCCCAGGGCCAAAAGGAATAAAAATCAAATAACCCAAAAAAAGAAATAGGAACGCTATCTCCCATCTGGTGCTCGTTTGCAACGCGACTCATTTATATACATCAGCCCCCCGCTACCGCACGAAATGAAATTCAGCGAAGCTAATCCTTTCGTGTGGTTCGTGATTAAATTGCATCTTCTAAACTTGAAAAGCGCATTTGTTGGCGAGAAATTCCGGTGATGTGTTGTCCGCTCCACTAAGTGTTCGTCTCTACGCTAGGCAAATGTTTCATGCATTTTCTTAAAAATACCTTTAAAAGCCGTAAGCATAATAAAAGTTTCCTGACTTTTTCCGTGAATGTTTTTAAAACTGAATGAAGGTATTACGTCTTCTAAACTTGAAAAACGCCCAGGCTGGCGCAAGCGTCTCGCTTGTGCCCACAAAGAAAATCAATTAAGTAAATAATCCCAATGATACAGAATTGTAAACCCTCGATTCGCCGCGGCAGAAGTAGGAAATTTAGAATGCATTTAATTACCTCTTCTAAACTTGAAAAAAAGCATTTGTTGGCGGAAAATTCCAGTGAGGTGTTGCATTCTTAAAAATAAGAATAATCTTCTTTTTGTATTAGTATTTTGTTATATTTGAGGGTAGTAACGGAGGTTTTTTATGAACTGACGTTGGAAGAAATAATTCGCCACTTAACAGAAAACACAATAAATGAAAAAATATTTATTCTTGCTTTTTTTGTCGTTGACTTTTAACATCGTTTTATCTCAAACTGTTTACATTACAAAAACGGGTAAAAAATACCACGATATTAATTGTGGTCATTTAAAATACTCGTCAATAAGTGTCGACTTAGGACAAGCAATAGAAAGAGCATATGAAGCATGCAAAGTTTGCAAACCAAATAAAGACCAAACTGCAAATGGTAGAAGTAGTTTTCTTGATAACAAAAATATAGAAAGAATTCAAAGCTCAAGTTCGTCAACACAATGCGCTGGAAGGACAAAAAAAGGCGCAAGATGCAAAAGAATGACAACCAACCCAAGTGGAAGATGCTATCAACATTAAGGAATTCTTTTAAAAGCTGAGTTTGCGCAGCCTATGTAATGTGACATTTGAGCGACAGCGAACGGACGAAGTAATGAAAAACCAGTGTTGAACGGAACCAGAAGTTGTGAATAATGAGTGGGATTTTTGGTTTATCCCCAGCTACCGCATGAATCCTTTCGTGTGATTCGTGATTAAAGTACAAAATTTGTGTAAAAACTAATAATTATGAGTAGAAATTATAAATTTCACAATCCAGAGGGATTGTATTTTATTAGTTTTACTCATGACATATTTATTGTTTTTTATAGGTATTCGTGCATCCGCTTCGCTCAAGTGCAGTGGTAGGTTGGTTGGATGTATTTACGAGGAATGAGTATAAAGATTTGTTTTTAGAGAATTTAATTTTTTGTCAAAAAAGCAAAGGTTTAGAAATTCATGCTGTTTTGGCACATCAACTATCCATGGGTTTGGCGGTGTCCTCAATAATTTAGGGTTTCCGGGTAAGTTCCTGTTCCACAAGCGAGAATGGTGAGCGCAATAATTTCGTATCTGAGCAATTGACTGCAGCCAACTTGGCAAATAGGTGTGATTGACTACCCCATATTCTTTAGCAATAATGTCTTTAGACCTAACATTGTGTTTAAGGTTGCCATATAATTTAGACAAAGCACCAAAACTAGTCTGCTCTAAAGATTTCCAAGCAGGAGGAAAACGTAAATCATCCTTATGTTTTCTGTAATGATTCTTTATAGTTTCATCTTTGGTGCGTTCAAGCTCTTCCTCAAGACTGGATAAAGTCTTCACTAGAGCTTTACTGTCATTAAACAAATCAAAATTTTGGAACCACCATGGGCTTATCTCATGCGACAAATGGTAAATAAGTTTTGTACGTAAGCTTATTTCAATTTTTTCAATAACGTCAAACAAAAGTATTTTTAGCTCACCATCAAAGCAATATAAAGCGATAACATCTTCAAACTTACTGTTTTCTTTAAAAATATGATGTTCTTTATCAGATTGCATAGAATACCAGTACTCTCCCAATCGATAATAGCTAATATGTGAAAGATGGTGAGCCGCTATGGCTCTATTCTTTATAATTAGTCCCCTTTTAAGTAATTGATCTATTTGCTTCTCAATGGTTGTCGGTTTTTTCTCAAACATAATATAAAAATATACCCTGCTAATCTACAAAAAAATGTAGAAAAAGCAGGGCTAAACTATAATTTAAAAACCTCTATAAAGCAAAAGACACACCCTGGGACGCTGTATCTTTGATGAAAAAGACCTATCGCGCGGTGTGTACTGTTGCAACAAAAATACAACATATTACCAATTTACCAAACAAATGAGCCGTTTTTAGCATTATTTTAATAGTGAATCAATTAATCTATAAGAATAAATATAAAAAAATAAATAATCATTTTTATTCTGAAATAAAACCACTCAATTTAACAATCGATTATCCTTCACAAAACTCGATACTGTTAACCTATGTGCACCCAAAATTCTACCAATACCACTATAAGATATTTTTTTTTTCAATAGCTTCTTTATTTCTTCCTCCTTACCTGTAAGTTTCAATGTACTGGATTTACTACCTATTGGTCTACCTAAAATTACACCTTCTGCTTTTTTTCTAGCCAAAGCTTCTTTTGTTCTTTGCGAAATTAAATTACGTTCTATTTCAGCTGATAAACCAAAGGCAAAGGCCAAAACTTTAGAATTAATATTGTTCCCTAGTTCATAACGCTCTTTTATTGTAAAAACCTGTATATCTTTTTCCATACAATCATGAAGAATTTTCATTATCTGCATTAGATTTCTTCCCATCCTCGAAAGTTCTGATACAATAAGCACATCTCCCTTTTTCATTCTGTTTAGTAAATGTCCGAACTTTCTCTGCTCCAATTTCTTGGTAGCACTAATGGTTTCTTCAATCCATTCATCAATTACTATGCTTCTTTCCTTTGCGTAATTTTTGATTTCAAATTTTTGATTTTGCGTAGTTTGTCTGTCTGTACTTACGCGAATGTAGCCATAGGTCATGTTGAATAAATTAAATATTAATAAGTTTTAAATGTACATTTTCTGAAGTAAGAAAATATATAATTATCACTATCTATTAATGTAACCACTAATCCAGCGATTATTTTAGTCAAAAATCAAGCTTAATCGTCTTTAATTCAGAAAGCTGGACAGTTTTAAGCCCTATTGAATTAGATATAAAGAAAAAAGTAGAAATAATAGGTACTCCGCTGAAAAATTGGGACATTAAAATTTACAGAGGAATTTTAACAGGATATAATGAAGCATTTATCATAGATGAAAAGACTAAAGATGAATTAGTACAAAAATCATCTTCAACAGATTTAAGCGAAATTATACGACCGATTTTAAGAGGCAGAGACATTCAAAAATATAACGCAGATTGGCAGAATTTATATTTAATTAGTACATTCCCAAGTTTAAAAGTTGAAATTGATAATTATCCCCAGATTAAAGAATATTTACTTTCTTTTGACTATGATAGATTAAAACAAACAGGTGAAAAAGGTGCTAGAAAGAAAACATCTAACAAATGGTTTGAAACACAAGATCAGATAGGTTATTGGAGAGATTTTGATATGCCAAAAATTATTTGGAAAAGGATAGGTTCGGCAATAAGGTTTTCTTATGATGAAAGTAAAGTTGTTTGTTTGGACAGTACTTGCTTTGCTGTCGGAACAGATTTGAAATTTATATTAGGGTTTTTAAATTCGACAATCAGTAAAAGGGAATTATTAAATAATGCTCCAAAGACAGGTACAGGCGATGTTATCACTAGTGTTCAAGCATTAGAACCTTTGTTAATACCTAAAATTGATGAGTATCAAAAAAATCAAATTATTCAATTAGTTGATAAGTGTATAGAGCTTTCAGGTAAAAAATTTATTAATGAAATTTCATTAATAGAAAAGAAAATAGATGAAATATTTTACAATGCATATGGTTTTAGTGATGATGAAATTAAGTATTTATCAACTCCTTTCTAGCTAATTGAAATGTAGCCTATTTTGTTAATTTCGTGTTCGGTTAGATTATATAATCTAAAGATCATATAATCTATTTCTTTTTCTAAGGAAATGGTAGAAATATTTTCTTTTTTTAGTTTTTCAATTTCTATAATTATATTTTTAAAAGTTTGATTACATTCATCATTAACTTTTATTACTGGAATTTTGTCGAAGAAAATCTTTCTTAACTCGCGAGTTCCTCCTTGTAATTCAGGGAAATTATCGCGAAAGCAGAACTTAAATAAGCTTGAATTGAAAAAAGCAGTTAAAAATTCAATGTTTTTGCCTGTAATTATAAATCCCTTATCGTTAACAAAATAGCCTTTAGTATCATAAATGAAAGGTAAGTATTTTGTCATATTAGGGTAAATAATTTTTGGTTGATCGAATTCTTCAATATATGCACAATTTCTTAAGTTTGTCCAATGATTACCTTTATCAAATCTATTTTCAATTTGAGGGCAGTACTTTTTAAGATGTTCAAAAACAGCGGGATAGTGATTAATAATATCTATGTTTTTAATTTTTAATTCCTTAATTCCATTGTGAGAGTTAATCAAGTATAAATTCTGCCAATCTGCACTATATTTTTGAATGTCTCTGCCTCTTAAAATCGGTCGTATAATTTCATCACAATTAGGCGATTTAGCAATCAATTCATTTCTAACTTCTTCTTCAATAATGAAGGCCTCATTGTATCCAGTTTTGATTCCATAGTTTATTTTAATATCCCAATCTTTTAAAGGAATACCGATATTTTCTATTTTTCTCTTTATTTCCTGCTCAATAATACTGAGTACGATCCAACTTGTTGATTTAAAATCTATTATACTGAATTTTTGACTAAAATAATCGCTCATATTATTTATGCTATAATCTTTCTCCAAAATACAAGCATTTGTTTTACCATCATAAATTGATTTTTTAGCAATTAAAATATTAGTATCAACAGTTGCAGTATCAAAAACTTGTACACCACCGAAGTCAATTAAAATTTCAGGATTTGCTTTTTCAACGAAATATTTCCTAAGACTTTCACCATATCCGGCTCTCATCCACTTATTAGAAGTTATGAAAGTTAGCATTCCATTCTTTTTCAAAATATTAAAACCTAATTCATAAAAAAGGCTATATATGTCGCCCATTTTAGTATATGTTTCAAAACCCATTTTTTGTAACGCATTGCTTTCTTCGCCTAATTTTTGCAGCTGAATATAGGGTGGATTTCCAATTACTGTGTCAAACCCTTCAAAATCACCATCGCTATTTAAAATATCAGGAAATTCAAAACGCCACTCGAAAGCATTTTCAAATATCTTATTACTTTTTATTTCTTCAATCTCAAAAACTAATTTCGAAATGTCTGCTAAAACTATTTTTATTTTTTTGTTTCTTGCAGATTCTTCTTTTTTGCTAAGTTCAAATAAACCTGTCTGCGAAGTAAGTATCAAATGCTCGCCTTTAAGTTTATAGAGTTTAATTAATTTGGGGTCGTTAGAATTAATTTCACTTCTAAAATTGGTTTTTATCTCTCCAATTAAAGTTTCCATTTCTTTTTTCTGCTCTTTACTATCGGCATTTCGATAAGTATCAACTGCATTTTTATAAATTTCAATAGAAAGTTTACTTTTCTTTAAAGCTTCTTTAAGATTTGTATCTAGATCAAAACGACTTATTAATGAATTGCCACATTTTATATTGATATCAATATTAGGAAGTGTTTCTAATTCATTTGTATTTGATCTGTAATATGCATTTTTAAGTAATTCAATCCATAAACGTAAACGACATATTTTTACAGAATTGGGATTAAGATCAACACCAAACAAACAGTTCTCAATAATAGTTTGCTTTTCATTAAACAAAGTTTCTTGTACTCTTCTGCTTTCTTCACTTAATGGATTATACTGAAAAAAGCTTCCATCACGATCATCAAAAATCATTAATTCATCGTTCTCGATAATTATTTGATAATTTTTCAAAAGTCTACCTTCCTTATCACGTAATATCTCAAGTTTGCTTTTAATAGAAATAATTTCATTTAAAGCAGATACTAAAAAATGCCCAGAACCAACAGCTGGGTCACAAATCTTTAAACTGTTTATAATAGTATTGGCCTCCTCTATATCATACTTTTTATTTTGTAATTCAAGAAAGCTAGTACAATCCCAACCTTTAATTTCATTAAACTTTTGAACAACTGATCGACGAATAGTCTCTCTACACATATACATGGTAATAAAACCCGGGGTAAAGAAAGAACCATCCTTATAACCATTTATTTTTTCAAAAATTAATCCAAGAACCGAAGCATTAATTAAGGTTTTATTATCCTCTTGAATATCTTCGGATCCTTCACTTGCAAAATCATAAGAATCAAGAAATGAGAAAAAATAATGCAAAGCGTTCAATTCTCCTGTTCGCTTCTTTCCAAGTGAATCTTTAATTACTGTCGAATTTAATAAAGGTAAAGTTTTATTATCTTCCAATTGAGATATCGGAAACATTTGATGCTCCATATCTGTCATTTCAAAAAGGGAGCTATTCAGATAGGGAACTTTATCAAACTGCTGTACATCATCATTTCGTTCATTATTCTTTTTCGCTAAAACCTGAAAAAATAATGTATTCAGAACATCATAGTCTTTAATCCTTTGTGAATTTAAAAAAGAATAATCGCGGTTGCCTTTCTGATAAGATATCAACTGAGCTTCAAGGAGTTTTAAAAATAAGATTCTATTTACCCATGTAATAGTAAGTTCCAATGCAATAGAAAAAAGACGTTCTTCGCTGTTATTCCCATACTGTTTTGGATTTTCAACACGTGATAATTTATCCATACTATCCAACTGTAATATGACATTTTCCAGTAAAGAACCAGAAAAACGTTTATCTTTTTTATTCCGTTGAATCAGCTTTTTCCCTCCTTCTTTAGTTTCTGTTAAACCAATAATATGTAGTAACTCTGTATAAAAATTCTTATCAAGACTATTACTGTCGTTCGCAAACGAAAGTTTAAGTAAATGCTCTGGTGACAATAATTTATACAATGCAATTAATTGCTTATCATCATTTTTGTCAGCGTTCCGCAGTGGTTTATCATAACTACGGATATCAAAATGGGTATACTCTATAGTCGCCGCCAATGAAGCAATAAACGGTGCTGCGATTTCATTATAAAAATAATCGGTACTACTCCCTGATGCTCTCTTATTTTCAAAATCAGTAAACTGCTTTACAAATCCTTTATTTTCTGCAAAAAGCTTGTTAAAGAGTTGTGCATCAAAAATAAACCATTCATAAATATTAGTAACCACAAGATTTTTTAATTCTGTATTTTGATGCGTTATCCTTTCTCTCATGTAGTAATATACCAATTCATGTAATGCTTTTTTATTCGGATTGGCAATCGAAATCATTTCTGATTTATTTACTGGACTTTTTGCCTCAATAATTACGCCTACAAAACTTCCAGGCTCTCTTCCATTATGAATTACTAAATCATTACGCCCTTTAGTATTTACAAAATAGTTAGGTTCATAATACGTTTTCTTCAGAAACGCCGTAACCAGATTCTTATGAAATTCTTCAGATTCTTTTTCATTAATTCTGTCTAGCAACTGAATAAGATTGCTTTTAAATATCTCTATAAAGCTTCTGCTAGGTTTAATTTTCAAAAAAGCTTTATTAATAGCTTTTCTTGGTTCAAGAAGTGTAGTATTCATAATCTGGTCGATGCTCTTAAATCTGGTTTGTTCACCAAACTTACAAATTATAAGGGAGACTTTATAGATAAATTTAAGATGTAAAAAATCCAGCTCTTTGATATCCCAGAGGGACGGAAGCATCTTGATTGTGCCGATAAACAAAATTAATTAAGATCAGTAATCCCGATAATACAGCATTACATTCCATAACTGTCAATGAAAAAGGTACTAATCTCCCCCGATGGCTCGGAAATCTAGGTCAGCTAGCCGATAGCGCTGATTTTTAACCTGATAGCACAGAATTGCATTCCGTGAATATCAATAAAGTACGGTTAAATATTTTAAAGGACAAAATAGAAAAATATATTGTAAAAAAGAAAGGACTGAAAAGACCTTTTTAAGATTATAATGTCAAAAGGAATTCAGAGAATTTGATATTATTGGAGTTACAAATCACTTCCGTTTCTTTTTCTAATAGGTCTGGTGTAATAAAATCAAAATCCTCTTTGTAGTTTTGAACACTCAAATCAAACAAATCGTATTGTAATGTACCTTGAATTGGTTCTTCAAAAACAATTTTAATTTTTGTGACTTCAGTATTAGCCTTTTGGGCAAAGACATTCAAGGCTTCTTTTATAATTTTTGTTTCATACAAATGATGCACCACCGTTTGCTCTCCTAAACTAAAATCAACGATTTGAATGGTATTAATAGCTCCATTCTTAGTAATCAGGGGTATATGCGTTTCTTTTAGGATGCCATTGAAAGTTAAAGGGTCAAAAGTGAATTTTAGATCCGCTTTTTCCTCAAGACCTACTTTTTCAAAAGCAGGTTTTATTTTTTTAGCAAAAGTTACAACTTCTTTTTTAGTTTCAAGGACTACAACTTCACCTACAAAATTGTAATAATACTGCATGAATTTTTCGCCAGTAAAATCAAAAGGTAAAGAAGCAGGTTCCGAAAAATGCAAAATGCCATTATTGTATTTATTCAAATAAGAAATATAATCTTTAGAGAAAATCGATTTTTCAAATACTAATTCCTGTTGGTCTTTGATCAACGCTTTATTAGTCTCAGTCACTTTTTGCTTGATTTGCTGCAAAGCATTTTTAGCCATGCTCCCAATCCCAATTTTGGTAGGAGCCAATTTATCCAGTAATCCCAATTTGCTTTTAGAATAATCAAAATAAATTTCATTTCCAGTAATAGCCAATACGCCCATAACCACTTTTTCCGAAGAAATAGGATTGGTTTGAATGCTGACAATGCTAAAAAATGTTTTCATTTTAATAAATGGATTTACTTTTCAATATAACCGCTTTTACTTTTTCAATTCGTTCTTCACAAAACAAATATTCTTGTATTCGGTCCCCTAAATTAGGCGTTAATTTCCATATATCAGTTAATTGAAAAACAACAGTATCAATAACCTCTTTATGGGAAATTTTCAACAAAGGTATGAAATTATCAACAATTTCAATTATTTCTTCTTCAGCCATAAAGCGGATAAAGCTCTTGTAAAAATCCGATTGATGGAATTTACCCTGATTTTCGAAGGGCATTTTTGAATTAAAAACGCCTATTTGTTGGACTCCACCAAAAACAAACGCATGATCAAATGCCACTATTTTACGTTTATTACCAAAGTGAACAGCCAAAAGATTGTAATTAAATCCGGGGTTGATAAATCGTCCTCTATCCACATTATTAATCCATAAATCAAAAAGGGCAATTTTGATAACATCTGCTGGATTTAAAATTCGATTATAATCTCTTTTGCTTCTACAGCTTTCAAATTCGTTAATTTCTTCTGAAGGATCGATCCCTTTAGAGCCAAAGCAAATATGGTTTACACGAAGTCGTCTGTTTTTTATGATTTTACTTTTATCCAAAGTCCCCTCGGAAACTTGAACTAAAGCAATATCTGGAGTGGGGATATTTAAGGATTTCAATAGATAATGGGAGACTATTTCATACGCAAGGCAGTTAATTTCATTTGGATCAAAATCGACTAAATATTTGCAGTAATATAGATGGCCATCGTTGCATATAAACTTCAAAGGTGCATGACCGCTTGTTTTTGTCTCTTCTAATAAAAGTTCTGTTTTAACTTTTGCAATATCAATCATGCTGATTATTAAAGATTTGTAGTAAATATAGTGGTATTTCTTTAAATCAATCAATTTTAATTATGATAAAATTACCAGTATGCAATTCGGGAATTGAACAGTATACTATTTGCAATACTGAAACCCATCCGATAGATTTACAGCCCCTATTCCCAAAAAGTCAATTTGTAAATCCTAAACCATGGCTATGAAATTATTCTCTGAATCCCTAATGTCTGAACTGGAGCAACAATTAAAACTGATCCATCTGCAAACTCAAAATCCAATAGACTATGCCGAGCAGGCGATAAAGTGCAACATTCTTTATCTGGAGCAACTGAAAACCTTTTTCATCAAATACAAACGAATAAACAAAAAAGAAGAAATCGAATTCTTCCGGAACATCAAACCAAAGTTTGCGGCCAAACTCATTTATTATAACGAAATCTACGCTTTGGAAACCAATAAGCCATTGGGCTCACTAAAAACAATAGATAAGTATTATAAAGCAGAACTCCTTAAATTGAAAATCTACTTCAAACAAAACAAGGACTTCTACCGCTATTACCGCACGACTAATGACTACTTGGATAAAAAATACTTTATTAGAGCCACCTACGACCTTAAACTAATGCATGACAGCCTATACTTTCAGATAGATCACCGCTTCTCAACCTCTCACCGACTCGAATTACATGGAGAATCTATGAGAAAGAAAAGAGGAATAAACAAAGGGTAATATTTTAAGTATATTTGAACACTAATTAACAGATGAAAAAAAGTAGTTTTTGATGTAAAATGTAGGTGGTCATTTTGCTCCGGAATTAGGTGGTCATTTTGAATTGGAATCAGGTGCTCACTTTAAATTGGAATTGGGTGGTCAATATCACTGGAATTTGCACAGGAGTATAAAAAATAGTGATATTATCTTTCGGCAAATCTTTTAGCGAACTATTATAGGTCTGCAGTTTATTAAGACTGTCATTTACTTTTGCTATTTTGGCTGAATACCTTTGTGTCAAACCAGAAATATTATCTGATCTATTCAAATTACTTACTTGAACATTCAGCTTACCTACCTGCTTTTGTAATTTATCTATCCTTTGCTTGTCATACGGTTTACGATAGTAACTCACCACATAATAATAATAATAATAATCCTTGACTTCTGCCTTAATAATGTCCGTATTAGCAAAGTCAAAGCTCTGACGATCTGTAATGGTATCGGGCTTTATTTTAGGAATTATCGATCCAGGAACGGATGTTCTTCGTACCCTTGCTTCTTCATTTAATATCCTCTTAGCCTGTAGAACACCTTCACGAACCGCATTTTTAAGTGACTCTTCCGAGGGATTTTGCTGTGCAAGAACTGGCAATGTAAAAATAAGAGTAATAAATAGTAATGTTTTCTTCATAAAATATCAGATGTTAAATAATTAAATACTACAAAAACCTTATAATAAATCTATTACTACCGATCTAAAACTAAAGTTTTCAAAATTAAAGACCAATTTTATTGGTAAAATCATTTTTAAAAATACCCCAATCACTTCATTTATCTACAAGTGTAATTAGCTGTTTTTAGCTTAACCCGCAGAATAATAGACTTTGAATAACAATGATCTTTGGTATTGATTTTTAGATGGGTTTAAAATTATAAAGATAAAATTATTCCCAGATGCGACAGAACTCATTATTGAGGTCTTAACTGTTCAATGATTTTAGCGTCAACCCAATAATCTTTAGTCTCCCAATATGTACTTCCATCCTCTTTTACTTTTTCTTCTGACCTTCTAAAAAGCAAATATTTTCCGTCAGGTGTTAACCTCGCACCATTTTCTACTAATGCTGAATTTATCTTATCTCCCATATTAATAGCTGAACTCCATGAACCATCTTGCTGTCGAAAACTGATATAATTGTCAGACTTACCATATCCATCTTCTCTCTCGCTATCCCATATTAAGTAGGATTCATCAGGTGCTATAAAGGGGTGGGCGACCAATTTTCCTGAGTTAATCTCCTTGCCGAGTAGCTTTGGTTCTTCACGTTTACCGTCTTTAATCCTTGATATACGGATTCCGTCATCAGTTTTATAATCATCAAAAACAATAGTCCCATTAGCGGATATTGACAACACCATAATGCCCAAATATTTGTTGTCAAACATTGGACCTAGGCTTTTTAGCTTTGACCAACCAGAATCTGTACGTTCAATATAGTTATGCCTTGAGTATAAGATGTTGCTATTTTCAGCACCACTGGGGTGAAAAGTATATTTACTGGCTCTATAATAATTTTCTTCTTGCCGATAAACAATAACGGCAGGCTGAAAAGGGTCATTCCCTGAGTAAGTGAAGTAAAACTCTTCCATATCCAAAGAGTCCTTGTTCCCTAGTTTCCAATCTTCAGAAGTACTCTTTTTAGGAACAAAAACTTCAGGTTTTAGTCCTGGTGGCTTATACCCAAAGTATAGATTTTCGTCTATCGAAGAATTATTCTTTTTTGTTGCTGATTTCTTGGTATTGCAAGCATTTGAGAATATTACAAATACCAGTGCTAAAAGTTTAATTATGTTTTTTTTCATTGTTCAAATAGTTTTAATTACCGCCAACTAGCTTCTTTTTTATTTAATGTTTACTAGTTTCTGAATCATTGCTTTTGCCGATGCTGAACCTGAGTCTAATTCTAAAGCTTTTTGGTATGCTTTTAATGAGTTCTCTTTATCCTGATTTGCAAAATAGGCTTCCCCTAAACTATCCCAGGAATTAGAATCCTCTGGATATAATTTTACATTCTCCTGAAATACGAATAGCGCATTATCAAATGATTTGTCTTGCAAAAAACTATAACCAATTTTGTTTAAAACAGTATTTTTATTTCTTTTGAATGTTTTTTTAATAGCATCTACATAAGCATACACAAAAGCGTCTTTTTCATCCGTTTTTATGTCGGGCTGAACACCTTTTCCTTCCCAATTGGTTTTTGTTACTGGATGAATGGCTTGGATGTAAGGCATAGAAATTGTAAACTCATCGTTTAAATTAATTCGTTTGCTTCGGTTCGCACCTCCGGCTGTAATTTCACCAACTACAATAGCTTTATCTAAATGCTTTAAAGTATAAGTAAATGCTTCTGCCGCCGAAAAAGTATGTTTACTGGTTAAAATATAAAGAGGTTTGTTTGTACTTCGTTTTCCGTTTACATTTTCAAATGTGTATAGTTGTGTTTTTGTATTAGTTTTTCGCTCATAAAAATCACTTAATAAAACAGGTTTTTTATCAAAAAAATAACTCGATAATAACTGCATCATACTGGGAACACCACCTCCATTTGAGCGTAAATCGATAATGATTGCATTGGTATTGCTTAAAAAATTCATAGTTGCGACAGCTGTTTCTTCTGCATATTTTATATCTGCAAACTGACTTAAATTTAAATAACCAATGTTTCCTTGCAGTATTTTCACTTCTGTAAATCCGTAATTTATTTCGGTCATTTGCATAGCTGTTCTTTTCTCCATTTCTAATCGCTTTTCTTCCGAAACAGCAAGTTTTTCCTGAGCAATACGCTCTGGTTCAAATCGAACTTTTAGGTGCAAATCTTTACTAATACTTTGCAAATCCTCTGTTAGTCTTTTAGCGAATTCAACAGGACTTGTAATTTTCTTATAGGTATCCGATTTTAAATTTTTATCCAGTTTCATCATCATTTTTTTGGATAAATCCAAATCGATGTAAGCTACTTCAAGATGAGTTTTAATTGCCGATACCACTTCGTTTTTCTCCTTTGCATTCAATAATCGTTTAATGTCTTGTGCTACTACATTTTGCAAGGTTAAAAATAAAATCAGCAGCATTGTTTTGAGATAGGTTTTCATATTGTTTTCGTTTTACTATTTATAATTTTCAACAAACATATCGTTAAACTAAAACGGACTAAAATATTTAGCATCAACATGTCCATAACACTCACATACAATATATTTTATGTTCAAATCCGGTTTAAGCCTAAAAAAGCAGCGTTTGTGTATCTTTTAAGTGAATTGGTGCAGATTGTACTGGGAAAAAGTCATTTTTTGTTAATTTTGACTCATGATTGAATTTCTTAAAAAGTACAAAGCCTTTTTGTATGGATTACTAATCCAAAGGATTGCAGTAGTTGTGATGCTGTATTTTAATTTTATTTACATTGATGATTCTCTAACATTAGCCAATATCCTAAGTTTTATTTTTAGTTGGTTTCTAATTTCTTTGCCCATTCATTATTTTTCGTTTTTAAAAAAGCATAAAACCATTTCTCTAAAGTTGCTTGTTCTGCTTTTTGTTTTTTTTGTAATCATTATAAATGATCTGAATTCAAAAATAATTGACAATCCCATAACCTTTATCGGATTAATTTGCGTTGGATTGTCCTTTTTTGCCATCATAGCTCCTTCTTATTTCAAAAAGTACGCGTTAATTATAATGGGGTATTATAGCTTGGTTTTGGGTTATTTCTACTATCTAAGAGTATATATTAATGATATAAATAGGTACTTTGAGCAGGAAAAAGAAATAAAAATCATCTTGACAGCACCTTTTTTTGTATTGCTATTAACTTGGTTTTATCAGCAATGGAAATGGATGAAAACAATAGAATCAAAAAAAACAAAAGCCGAATTATCGTTATTGAAAAGCCAGATCAATCCCCATTTTTTCTTTAATACTTTAAATAATTTATATGGATTAGTAATAGAAAAATCTGATGATGCACCAAATGTTATTTTAAAATTATCCGACATAATGCGTTATACTATTTATATGGGAAAAGAAGATGTTGTACCGTTAAAAGAGGAAATAGAATACTTAAAGAACTACATTGAATTGCATAAAATACGATACCAAAAAAGAGTCGATATTGTTTTTAGTCATAGTCGCGAAATTGATTATCAAATTGCACCATTACTATTTATTATTCCGTTGGAAAACGCCTTTAAGCATGGTGTAGAAAGCATAACCGAAGATGCTTATATTCATATCAATATAAAAATTGATGCTGCCATACTTTATTTTGATATTGAAAATAACTTCGAAGCAAAAGAAACTTTCCAAACTGCCGGTATTGGAATACAGAATCTAAAACAGCGTTTAAAATTATTATATCCTGACAAACACAATATAAAAATTGATGTTAAAGATTCTATTTACAAATTAGAACTTAAAATAGAAATGTTATGATACGCTATTTAATTGTTGATGATGAACCTATTGCCCATCGCATTATTGAAAATTATTGCGAAAATTTGCCTTATTTAGAAAAGAAAGGAAGCTGTTATAATGCCTTTGAAGCCTTACAGTTTTTGAATGAAGACACTGTAGATTTACTGTTTTTGGACATTAATATGCCCAAACTATCAGGTTTCGATTTTTTAAAAACCCTACCCAATCCACCCAAAATAATTGTGACTACAGCTTACAAAGAATTTGCTTTTGAAGGGTATGAACTTAATGTTTCGGATTATTTGCTGAAGCCCTTTAGCTTTGACCGATTTCTAAAAGCCATTAACAAGACATTTGATAGTGCTCAAAATAAAAAAAGTAATGTTACATTACCACCAAACGAAACAGAACCAAGTATAAACAGCTTTTTTTTAAAAGGTAATAAAAAGCACCATCAAATTCATTTTGAAGATTTATTATTTATAGAAGCTTATGGGCATTATACCAAAGTGTATTTAAAGAATGAGATGATTGTTAGTCCTCAAAAAATTTCTGATTTGGAACAGTTACTTCCAAAAACTAACTTTATAAGAACCCATAAATCTTTTATAGTGGCTAAAGATAAAATCAAACAGATTGAAGGCAACAGAATACTAATTGATAAATATAAAGTGCCGATAGGACAAACCTATAAAGAAAATATTATGATGCTTTTATAATTTTATTTTTTATTAAATTACCATCATGATCAATTTTTCCTTTTTAAAAAGATATTATATAATTGAAATTCAGCAAATTGATTCATTCTTTGTTTTTTTATCTAACGTTTTTTTTTAGTGTTGCTTTTTATTCTTCATTTATATCCATTCCAATTTTTCAACAGTTTGAGGAACTTTAAGTTCACCTGTATACTGTGTGGTTTTGGGCTCGATAAGCATTACCATAACTTCTTCTCCATTTGTCCAGGGCCTGTGCTCTTCTCCTTTTGGCATTATCAATATTTCTCCAGACCTAGTTGATATTGTTTTTCCATCTTTAATATCCATAATCAATGTGCCATTAATTACCACAAACATTTCATCCTCTTCCTTATGGCTGTGCCAGACAAAGTCGTTCTTAAGTTTACAAAGCTTAATATATTGTCCGTTGAGTTCACCAATTATATGTGGTGTCCATAGCTTTTCAAACAATGAAAATTTCTCCAAAATGTTAATTGAATTTATTTCTTGCATATTCCTTTAATGTTAAAATGGTTCTGTTAAATATTTTTGGATTCACTCTGCAAGATTGATAGTTCCTTGCTTCACTTAATACTATTAACCTGTTCAAACAAATCTGTAATAACCTGTTGTTTAGAATCCGGAGCTACTTCATGGAAATACTTAATTAAGTCCGCCGTAGTTGCATAGCGATTTGGTTTTTGGGAGTTATTTAAAGAATGCCAATCATTCAGAAAATGCTGTAATGCTGTGTTTACATTTTCTTCACCAATTTGTTTCTGCAATTCATACATAGCGATTGCTCCTTTGTTATAGTAGATGTGTTCTTCATTTTCAACCAATGCCAGTGGCAATTCCTTCTTGCTGGACTTTAAGTTAGCTTCTGTGTATTCATCTAATTGGAATTTCAAAAATTGCTGAACTTTTTTATCTGGATATTTTTCTTTAAGTACCATTATAGCCGAATACTGAGCCAATGTTTCCAATATCATATTTTGTCCCTGAACGTTTGCGGCTTCCAGTTGTAAGCCCCACCATTGGTGAGCCACTTCATGAGCAGTAATATAAAATGCCATGTCTACATCTTTTTTATCATCAATGTTCATCACAAAACCAATAGCCTCCGAAAAAGGGATAATGCCTGGCAGCGATTGAGCAAATGCTCTATATCTTGGAAATTCCACAATACGGAGTTGTTTATATTGATAAGGACTGAAATGTTTGCTGTAATAATCCAACGACATTTTCATAGATTTCATCATACGTTTGAGGTTGTACTCATGTCCTTTTTGGTAATAAATCTCTAAAACAACTCTCTCGTTTGAACTATTGCCTGATGGAATAAAAGTGTTTCTCATTACCTCATACTCGCCTGATACAACAGGATAAAAATTGATGATCTGTTGATTGGTTTTATAGTGAAAATAATTTCGACCCTCCCTGTCCCATGCTTTAACTAAATCGCCGGAGGTAAGTGCTGTTTGTGGTGCTTCTGTACTTATTACTATATCTAAGGTGATTCCATCCGAATCACTTCCACTGCGTGCATTCACCAATTCTCTTATATCATCCCGCCGGGCTTTTTGCAATCGTGGAGCCAGCTCAAAATCTTTCCGGCCGTCTTCATCCTGCAATTCATATTTTTTCTGATAACCAAAACTCGGCAACACCGCATTATCAAAAAAAGTACCGTTATAAACGACATCTATATCAGAATTGTCAGTTTCAAAACCTTTTGGCCGTAAGGTTTGTTTAAAATTCATTTTCAGTGTATCACCGGGAGCTAACGATTGGCTCAATTGGTAAATGGTATAATGATATTTTTTATACCTGTTGTTTGTTCTTGCGTTACGATCAAAGCTTACATCCGTTAATTCCACGTTTGACTCTAATAGTTTTTGTACATGAATTTCCCGAATGGGTACTTGCGATGTATTGGTAACAATATAGTAACCTGTTATTTCATAGGCTCTTTTTGAAGGAAACAGATTGATTTTTAGATTGACATCTATAATTTTCGGCTGTGGAATATATTCAAACTGCTTCAACGTCTTTTCGTAACCAGCTCTAAAATCATCTTGCTCACCTTTAGTCCAAAATTCATTTAGCACATTTGTATTGTAAAAAATATAACTTCCAATACTTACGATAAGCGTCAGGCAAACTAAACTGAAAATCCTTAATGATTTTCCCATTTGCTTTAATCCGTTCGTCCATCGCTTTCTCAACCCCGTTTCGGTTCCTTTTACCATCAAAACACTAGCGAATATTAAGAGAAGCAAACCAAACAATACCCAATAGGTTTTTGCCCACAGATAGGCAGTCAGGAAGTGCCCATAACCATTCATATCCGAGTATGTGGCCAGTGCTTGTCCACCAAAGTTAAGCAACGCATGTTCCAATCCAAATACGCCAATAGCTACGTTTATGATAGCGAAGGCGATGGTGGCGAGCATCCCCATAAACTTGTTTCCGGTGAATGCCTGAAAGAACATGGCTGCAAATGTGTACAAGGCCAGGAATGGGAATAGCTCTAAAAAGAATCCAAAGAAATAGACGTCCAATTCGTAGCGATAATAGCCGTTTAGTGTTTGGAAAAGAATGCCCGCGGCAATGAGTGAAAGCATGACAATGACATAGATGAATAGTAATCCCAGAAACCTGCTGCTCACATTAATAAAACTACTAAAGGGTGAGGCATCATGAATGAGATTGAGCTTAACATCCCTTTCCTTCCACATAATCTCACCGGAATAAAAGACTAAAATGATCATAAAGAAGTAAATGGACATCTCTCGCAGTTCTTCGATAATGAAATACGTGGTTGGATAACTATCTACTCCATAGGATGTGCCTAAGCTCACAGAATTGACCAAGATAATAATGAAGCAGCACAAAATAATCGCCCAAAAGGAAATAAGCCTGAGAATGGACAGGCTATGAAACCATGCATTGAGCAATAACTGTGTGAATTGCGCCTTAATATGAAATACAGGTGTAACCGAGGGTAATACCTTAATGTAGGTAATTGGAAAGGTTTTAACTTTTTGTTTCTGCTTTTTATTAAAAGTCTTTTCGCTTAGTACCACCAACTGAAACTTGATGTAGCCAATCGTCAGTGCTAAAATGCCCAAACCTAGCCAAAAGAGTTTGTTAAGCAGCATAATGCCAGACACGGGAATCAGCAGAGAGTTCCTGTCCATTACCGTCCATCCCTTAGTTGCTTTGGTTAATGTAGTAAGCGAAAAGGGATCCAACAACGCCTGAAAGGTTTCATTGGTAATACCTTTAGTAATCATGAACAAAACAAAAATGACCACCCCTTGAGTGTACACTACCATCAGATTTTTACTTAACGTACCAGTGGCAAAAAAAACAGCAGCACCAAAAAACAAAGTGGGCAAAACCACCCAAAGAAAGGGCTGTAGATAATTAATAAATTGAAAGGGCAAAAATTCGCTTGGATCGTTCCATGGCAAAAATTCTCCAATGGTCATTCCCCAGAGCACACCACTGAAAATAAAAAGTAACACAGCAAAGGATCCCAAAAAGCGGCCTAATAAGTAATTCTTTCTGGAGATAGGGTTGACGTAAATAAGTAAAGTAATGTCGTACTGAAAGTCACGCAGTACAGGAACACCCATAATCATCGATGCAATAATCATCGACAATCCCGTAATGGCTCCCATGGATTTAGCAATCACAAGTGGCGAATTCTTCTTTACTAATCCTAAATCTATTCCCTGAAAGACAAATTCAACGCCCACTGCTGAGAACAGGAACAGAAGAAGAAAGAAAAAAAACGTTTCAGGTCGCTTCAATCGGTATTTAATTTCGAATATGAAAAATTCGTATAGCATGTGAATGGAATTAAGAATTAAGAATTTGAGACAGGTAAACATCTTCGAGATTGGCATCAATGGATTTGAACGTTGATCCTGGGTGCGTGTCACTAACCACATGAACAATTTGGTTTCCTAAATACAGGCGATCACTGATGACCTGATATTCGTTTTTGTATTGTTCCAGTTCTTCTTTATGTATGATTTTCTCATATAACCGCCCTTGCAGATTTTCCATAATTTGTACGGGATTGCCCTGAATAAGCACTTTTCCTTTGTTGATGATGGCCATCCTGGGGCATAACTGTTTCACATCATCAACTATATGCGTTGAGAGAATTACGATGGTATGCTCGCCCACTTCACTTAATAGATTATAAAATCGGTTACGCTCAACAGGGTCTAATCCTGCTGTTGGTTCATCCACAATCAGTAACTTAGGGTTGTTTAACAATGCCTGGGCAATGCCAAAACGCTGTTTCATTCCTCCTGAGAACTCCCCTAGTTTTTGGCCTCGAACCTCGTATAGATTTACTTTATGAAGAAGTGCATGCACAATTTCTTTACGTTCTTTTCTATTCATAATCCCTTTCAACACCGCTAAATGGTTCAATAATATCTCAGCAGATAATGCTGGATAGACGCCAAATTGCTGTGGCAGATAGCCTAACAATTTTTTTAGTTCATTCGGACGTTCTAAGATATTGAGGCTTCCAAATTTGATACTTCCACTGTCGGCTTCCTGCAAGGTTGCTATAGTACGCATGAGCGTTGATTTACCGGCGCCATTTGGCCCAAGTAAGCCAAACATACCCACCGGTATTTGTAATGATACGTTTTGAAGTGCTTTAACTCCGTTACTGTATGTTTTAGAAAGGTCAGTTATTATAAGTTCATCCATGATTGTTAATTTTGAAAACAATATTAAGATGAATAGAATGGATATAAAAAGGAATGGGACAGATGTATGGAAAGTAGGTACATATTACCAGGATTGTGACATGAAACCACTTGACACCTATCAACAGTACGTTCATCACACCTACAAGTACATCTGTAACAATGCTTCGGTCGACTAGAATTTTTATGTAATTTTACAGCATGACTTTCCTTCAAAAAACTTTTAATAAGCAACGCCTTCAAAAGCTAGTACCCTACTTTTTTATCGTGACCACCATGTTATTGGTGGTTTTTAATGATTTTTTCGGAAAAGAAGAAGATTATCACATTTTCATTCTATTATTTTTCATTTCAATGATAGTCTGGATGATACGCTGGTTAATTATTCAGATTAAAATCATACTCCGACTAAAAAAAGACAAAACGCAAGCGGAATTAATGCACTTAAAGAGTCAGGTTAATCCACACTTTTTTTTCAACACCTTGAATAATTTGTATGGACTGGTAGAAAAAGATACCGCTAAAGCACAGCAGTTAATTCTCAAATTATCTGACATGATGCGTTATAGTATTTATGAAGGACAAAATGATTGGGTTACCTTAGGGGATGAAATCACCTATCTTGAAAACTATATGGATTTGCATAAAATGCGATACCATAAGGAGATTATTATTCGCTTTGATATAGATACAGTAGATCGGAATATTAAAATTATGCCATTGCTGTTTATTATTATGGTTGAAAACGCTTTCAAACATGGGGTAGAAAAACTAAGAAAAGATGCGTTTGTTTACATTCGATTAAAGGCTACATTGCAACATGTTGATTTTGTAATTGAAAATAATTTTGATGCCGATGAGCAATCAAGTATTCAAGGAATTGGTTTAAATAATCTCAAAAAAAGACTGGAATTGGTTTACTTGAACAAACATGAATTGGAAATATCTACCAATCATGATGCTATTTATAAAATTAGATTAAGACTTACTTTATGAATATTAGATACATTATAGTGGATGACGAGTCGTTGGCACACGACATCATCCAAAAATATTGCTCACTGTTGCCCAATATGCAATTAATGCAGAACTGCTACGATGCCATAGAAGCCATTGAATACCTCAATAATAATTCGGTAGATTTAATTTTTCTGGATCTGAATATGCCTAAATTACAAGGGTTTGAATTTCTAAAAACACTTTCCAATTTACCAAAAGTAATTGTTACCACTGCTTATAAAGAGCATGCCTTAGAAGGTTATGAATTAAACATTGTTGACTACTTGCTTAAACCCTTTTCATTCGAACGTTTTTTAAAAGCGGTAAATAAGGTAAGTGCAGAAACTCCGAATATACAATCTAATATGCACAACGCTGTTAGCGATACAAATCAGGATAGGCTTTTTATTCGATCAGATAACAAATACATACAAATCTCCACTGATGATATTTTGTTTGTAGAGTCTATGGGCAACTATATTAAAATTGTGCTAAAAGAAGAAATAATCACCATACGTGGAACATTATCCTCGCTATCTGAGCATATTCCAATGCAAGGGTTTATTCAAGTACATCGTTCGTTTATTGTAGCCCACAAGCACATCAAACGTATAGAGGGAAATCAGATATTTCTTGATAATTACACAGTGCCTATTGGGAAATCATTTAAGGTACAGTTAGATCGGATTTTAAAATAGAAATACAAAAACCCTCATTGTATATAAATTAACATCTTAAATATTGATACTTTAAGATTTTTGGCAAAAGTGTGGCATGCTCTCTCTCGAGTGGGTACATTTTTTGCCACAAAAAATTAAGACGGTTTTAATAACTTTGAACTTCTTGCTTAATTTGCT